>WTHD01000384.1 GCA_011523265.1 Candidatus Binatota bacterium | reverse complement strand
CAAGGATCGCGATCAGGCCGTGACGCGCCGGGCGGACGGATTCTTTCAAGAGGTCATAGACCGATATCCGGAAAGTGCTTTCGTTCTCGAGGCTGAGGAAAAGAGCAAATCGGCTCGTGACATCTTGGCGGCCCACGAATTGATGGTGGCGAATTTTAACGAAAAGCGTGGCAATCTTACCGCCACAAAAGCCCGCCTGCGCAGCCTGATTGAGCAATACTCCGAGACGGATGCCACCGTGGAAGCCTTGGATCGGCTCGAACAGATCTTGAACGAAGAGGGCAACGTCGAGTTGGCCGATTTGGCAGCCCGATCCCAGTCGGCACGCAGAGCGGCTAACGAGGCCCCCAGCGCGGAAGAGGACAGTCCGGAGGACGAGGCGGCCGGCTCGGATGGGCTACTCGTTGCCGGAGTTGATCCCTTGCTGCTGCTCGTTTCCGAATTGAAAAAACAGGAAGAGGCGGAACGCCTGGCCCGGACGGAAGCGGATGCGGAAAGGCTGGCAGCGGAAAAAGAGGCCGAGCAGGAAGAACGCGCCCTGGATGACGCCTTTGACGATGACCGGTCCTACGAAGTGGGTGACGATTATCGGGAAGTAGACTTGGAGGCCTTGGAAGCAGAGCGGGCCGCCCTGGAAACTCCCGACATTGCGGAGCTGGAATTCGACGTTGAGACAGACGACCTCGGACCCTTGGAGCTGACCGTCTCCGACGAGGACGACATTGATCTTTCTGACGATGACATCCTTACCCTTGACGTCGAGAGCGACGCTATTGCGCTTGAGGAAGATGCTGAAGCGTTGGAAGCCGCTGGGGTGTTGGACGCTGAAGAAGAAGCCGGGGATGTCGTTGAAGAGATTGCCGCAGTCGAGGACATGACTATCGACGATGAGGTTGAGGGCGGCGCAGAGGTGGCCGAGGCAGAAGAGGTCGAGGGCGACGAGGCAGTTGTCGCAGTCGAGCAGAGTGAGCCGGTTGAGCTGAGTGAGTCAGGGGTTGAATACGCCGAAATAATAGATGAGCCTGTCCTGAGCCCAGTCGAAGGAGAAGCAGCCGCTTCCGACGCTCTCACGAACGGAGATGTCACACTCAACTCCAGACGAGAGGCCGTACTGGGTATCGATATTGAGGAAATAGATTTTGAGTTTGAGGACGAATGAGACCTGTCGCCTAGGCAAAGAGCGAGCGTAGCCGAGCCTCTTTCCTCTTGGGAAGAGGCTTTTTATTCTAGGCCGTTGGATACTCTCATGGGTAGAGACGCACTGCGTTTGAAAAAATAAGACAGCATGAAACACGCCGCATCCCCTATTCCGAAAAGTGTCCGTGAGGGGAAAGTCCTGGTGGTCGGCGTTGGTGGCCTGGGCTCTCCGGCGGCATTGGCGCTCGCCCTGGCTGGGGTGGGAACGATAGGCCTGGTGGATTCGGACCGGGTCGAGTTGTCAAACTTGCAGCGGCAAATTTTGCACTTTACCCCGGATGTTGGAAAGTCAAAGGTCGATTCGGCCAAGGAAAAAATTCAGCAACTCAACCCCTCGATAGCGGTGATGACCTATAACGAGCGGCTGCATGCGGGGAATCTTTCGGATGTCTTTGCCGCCTATGATTTTATTATTGACGGAACGGACAGCGTGGCCACAAAGTTTTTGATCAATGACGGGGCCGTGCTGCTCAACAAACCGCTTTCTCACGCCGGCATCGTCCGGTTCCACGGTCAAGCGCTGACGGTCTTACCGAGGCAAACGACGTGTTTGCGTTGCCTGTTCCCCGTTCCGCCCAATCCCGATGAGAACCCAAGCTGCCAGGAGGCGGGCATCCTTGGCAGCTTGGCCGGCAGTCTGGGGAGCGTTCAGGCTGCCGAGGCCGTGAAATATCTGAGCGGGGATGGAGAACTGCTCATCGACCGCTTGCTCACCTATGACGCTCTGGCCTTACGTTGGCGAGAGGTCCGAGTACGCCCCAGCCCGCATTGTCCGTTGTGCGGTACGCAGCAGACGATTACGAGTATCCGACCCGAAGCCTATGAGTTGGAAAGGCTCTGTACTATGCTCTCAGGGTGATTGTCAGACCGAAGCAAAAACGTCACAGTAGAAGCCAGAAAGAGCAGATGAGTGATTCCGAATCAGGAGGGAGTGAACATGAGTGCGCAGGTACGTATCCCAACCCCGCTGCGCCGCTTTACCGGCGGCGCGGAAGCAGTATCGGCCGATGGAGCCACGGTTGGGGCGTTGGTCGATAATATAGAGAGTAACCATCCTGGGATTAAAGAACGGTTGTGCGATGAAGCTGGCGAAGTCCGTCGCTTTGTCAATATCTTTGTGAATGGCGAGGATATTCGTTTTATCAACAATCTGGATACGCCGGTGAACGAGGGCGACGAAGTGTCTATCGTGCCTGCTATTGCCGGAGGCTCTTTTTGCCCCCGCCTCGCTACGCTCGGCACCCCCTAGAGAAAAAAGGGGGGGGTAAAGCGTGTCACGCCTGCCGAAAGGAGTAAACGTGTCCTCCCAGGATAGAGAAGAGATGCTGGATACGTTTGCTCTTTTTCCAACTGAGGGGCTACCGCCAGCAGGCCCCCTGCGTGTTCCGTCCGTGCTGCATCTCATTGGGAATACGCCGCTGCTTGAAATTACCCGGCTGAGTACGGACATTGCGCCAAGTGTCCGGGTCTATGCCAAACTCGAAGGTTTCAATCCGGGTGGATCGGTCAAAGATCGCCCTGCGCTGTGCATGATCCAAAAAGGGATCGAGAACGGCGCGCTGACCCCGGACAAGATTATTCTCGATTCCACCTCCGGGAATACTGGCATTGCGCTGGCTATGATCGGCGCCGTGCTGGGCTACCCGGTCGAACTGTGTATCCCGGCCAACGTCAGTATAGAGCGGAAAAAAATCATCTCCGCGTATGGGGCAAAGATGATTTTCAGTAGCCCCATGGATGGATCGGATGGAGCCTTGGAACTGTGTCGGGAGCGGCTGCAAGAGCATCCCGGGCGCTATTTCAAACCGGATCAATACTTTAATCCACACAACTCGCTGGCTCACTACCAGACAACCGGGCCGGAGCTGTGGTGGCAGACCAAAAAGCAGATCACCCACTTTGTGGCCGGCATGGGCACCGGCGGCACCTTGATGGGAACCGGGCGCTATCTGAAGGAGAAAAACGCGGACATTCAGATCGTTGGGGTTGAACCGGATGACGCCTTTCACGGCCTTGAGGGGCTGAAGCATATGGACAGTTCCATTGTACCCGGCATCTACCATGAAGAGCAGCTTGACCGAAAAATCAGCGTTTCAACTGAAGACGCTTATGAAACGGTGTACCGGCTTGGCAGAGAAGAAGGGGTATTGGTTGGCCAGTCATCCGGTGCGGCGATGTGGGCAGCACTCCAGGTGGCCCGTGAGATCGATCAGGGTACAGTGGTGACGCTCTTCCCGGACTTCGGAGACAAATATCTCAGCACCAATCTGTGGATCGGCTGGAAAGAGTATAATCAACGTCAGGCCAACGATCGGGCAGAGGGAGCGGCGTGACGGAGACATTGGAGTCTTCGGGTCCGTTGAGTCTCTTGGGTCTTTGGGTCCGTTGGGTCAAGACTCAAGAGACTCAATGACCCTATAGACCCTATAGACCCTATAGACCCTATAGACCCTATAGATATGCTCGAAGACGCTCAGGTCGAACGCTATAGCCGACAGATCATTCTCCCCCAGGTCGGCGGGAAAGGGCAGGAAAAACTTCTTCGGAGTCAAGTGTATGTTGACGGGGACGGACTGCTCGCCGCCGCTGCGCTTTTTTATCTCGTCGCTGCCGGCGTTGGGACTATTGGCGTGGCGCGGGCCAAAGCCGCTCTGATCTTTTCCGTTCTTGCGCAGCGGCCCCTGGGATCAGATGAGCAGCCGGTGGCACACACCCTCAGGCGTCTCAACCCCGATTGCACCATTGTGACCCATCTGGATGAGGACGAACAACCGCCTCACCACTATGATCTGATTCTGGCAACAACAGATGCATTGCACGATGGGTGGTACGCTCAGCACAAGCCGTTTGTGTGGGGAGCAGCCAGCGGAGAAGGCGCCCGTTTATTCGTGAGTCGGGGTGACAGGGCTGACCGGCCCTGCCTGCGCTGTCTTTTCTCAGCAAGAGTAAACCTACCCTCCAAAAGACGGGCAAAGGCTGGAGACTCGCTTGATTCTCCAGCCCTCAGCCCTCCATACGCACTCTTTTTGGGCACCCAACTCGTTACCGAAGCCCTGAAAATCATCCTCCAGCCCGAGTCGGATAGCCCGCCAAAACTGTTGGCTTATACATTCCCGTCGTTTCACTGTACCGAGCAGACGGTTGAGAAGAACCCGCACTGCTCGGTCTGTTCGACGCAAAGAGTAAACGTGTCAACAGCTTGAGATCAATGAAGGACACGTTTACTCTTTCTACCCATGATTGAGGAAGGAGGGGACGTGGAGACCCAGGGGCCTCAGCCCGCCTCGAATAAAAAGAATTCCTATTCCCTCACGCACCTCAAATGTCTTGAGGCAGAGAGTATACATATTATTCGTGAGGTGGCGGCTGAGTTCGATAATCCGGTCATGCTGTACTCCATCGGCAAAGATTCGGCGGTCATGCTGCATCTGGCGCGGAAAGCGTTCGCACCGGGGAAGCCACCCTTCCCCCTGATGCATATTGACACAACCTGGAAGTTCCGGGAGATGATCACCTTCCGCGATACCTACATCAGGCACGAGCTCGGCCTCGACCTCATCGTGTATATTAACCAGGACGGGGCCACAGCAGGCATCGGCCCCATTACGCATGGGTCCAAAAAACACACCGACGTAATGAAGACGCAGGCCCTCAAACAGGCGCTCGATCAGTACGGGTTTGACGCGGCTTTTGGGGGCGCCCGGCGGGATGAAGAGAAGTCACGCGCCAAAGAACGGGTGTATTCGTTCCGTGACCGCAACCACCGCTGGGACCCCAAGAACCAGCGTCCCGAGCTGTGGAATCTGTACAACTCCACGCTTGATAAAGGCGAGAGTATCCGGGTTTTTCCCTTATCGAACTGGACCGAGCTGGATGTCTGGCAATATATCTACCGCGAAAATATCCCGATTGTTCCGCTGTACTTTGCCAAGGAACGTCCGGTTGTCGAGCGCGACGGGGTGCTGATTATGGTCGATGATGACCGTCTGCCGCTCCATCCGGGTGAACAACCGCAGTTGAGAAAAGTCCGCTTTCGCACCCTGGGCTGCTATCCGCTGACGGGGGCGATTGAATCCGAGGCGGACACCCTACCGCTGATTATTCAGGAAATGCTGCTGGCGACACAGTCCGAACGGCAAGGCCGCGTCATTGATTTTGACCAGTCCGGCTCCATGGAAGAGAAGAAAAAGGAAGGCTACTTCTAATAGCAGGATGTCTCACCAATCTGACCTGATTGCGACCGATATCGAAGCCTATCTCGCCCAGCATGAGCGCAAGGACCTGCTGCGCTTCCTGACCTGCGGCAGTGTGGATGACGGTAAGAGCACCCTGATCGGTCGGCTCCTGTACGACTCCAAGATGATCTATGAGGATCAGCTTGAGGCGATGAAAAAAGACTCGGTTCGGCATGGCACGACCGACACGGAGTTTGATCCCGCCCTGCTGACCGACGGCCTCAAAGCCGAACGCGAACAGGGCATCACCATCGATGTCGCCTATCGCTATTTTTCGACCGCCAAACGGAAATTCATTATTGCCGACACCCCAGGTCATGAGCAGTACACCCGGAATATGGCGACCGGCGCGTCAACCTGTGACTTGGCCATTATCCTGATTGATGCCCGCCACGGTGTCCTGACCCAGACCCGGCGGCACAGCTTTATCGCCTCGCTCTTGGGAATCAAGCACATTATTGTTGCCGTCAACAAGATGGACTTGGTGGGCTACAGCCAGGAGGTCTTTGAGCGGATTGTCAAAGACTATACCGACTTTGCCGCCAGACTGGAGCTGAACGATGTGCGTTTCCTGCCCATGGCGGCGCTGCGCGGCGATAACGTGGTGAACAAAAGCGAGCATATGCCGTGGTATACGGGCAGCCCGCTGATGTACCTCTTAGAGCACGTCTATATTGCCTCGGATGCCAATCTGATCGACTTTCGCTTTCCGGTCCAATACGTCAATCGTCCCAACCTGGACTTCCGCGGTTTTTGTGGCACGGTGGCCTCGGGCATCGTGCGGCCGGGCGATGAGGTCATGGTGTTCCCGTCGCGCAAAACAAGCCGGGTAAAAGCCATCCATACCTTTGAGGGGGAAGTGGAGCAGGCCATGCCGCCGCTGGCCGTGACTCTGACGCTTGAAGACGAGATCGACGTCAGTCGCGGAGATATGCTGGTTCACCCCAACAATATCCCCCTCATCGCCACGCACTTTGAAGCCATGCTGGTGTGGATGGCTGAAGAGCCCATGCAGCCCGGCAGGCAGTATTTTCTCAAGCAGACCACCACCATGACGCCTGGGGTCATTACCGATGTGCGGTATCGCATAGACGTCAATACCCTCCACCGGGAAGACGCCACGCAATTGGCGCTCAATGAAATCGGACGGTGTGTCTTTGCCCTCGAAAAGCCGATTGCCTGTGACCCGTACCGCAAGAACCGCACGTCCGGTGCGTTTGTCGTTATTGACCGCCTGACCAATAACACGGTCGGCGCCGGGATGATCATCGACCGGAATCAGTCGGTCGGGTCGGTTGGGTCTATTGAGTCATTGGGTCCATTGGGTCTTGACCCCAAAGACCCAAGAGACTCAACAGACCCAACTATGCGGGAGCAGGCCCTGCACCAACACGCGCTCACGGTCTGGCTGACGGGTTTGTCCGGCTCGGGAAAATCATCCATTGCGGAACGACTTGAGCGGCGGCTGCATACTGAAGGGTTCCATGCCTGTCGACTCGACGGCGACAATCTGCGCCTGGGACTGAATCGGGACCTAGCCTTTTCCGAAGCGGACCGCGCAGAAAATATTCGCCGCATTGCCGAAGTCGCGCGGCTCTTTAACCAGGCCGGGCTCATCGTCCTGGTACCGGTCATTGCCCCCTTTCAGACAGACCGGCAACACGCGGCAGAGATCATCGGCGCAGACCGCCTTTTTGAGGTATATGTGGACACTCCGCTTGAAGTATGCGAGGAGCGCGATGTGAAAGGGCTGTATCAGAAGGCGCGGGCCGGGGAGATTCCAGACTTTACCGGCATCTCCTCTCCCTATGAACCGCCACCAGCGCCGACACTCCGGCTGACGACGGTTGGTCACACGGTCGAGGAATCTGCCGACGGCGTGTTTCGGGCGATCGTGGCTCGTATCCGGCTGTAGACGCCCACCTTTCATGTTCGCCTTACACATGCTTCCCCGAGGAGGAGGCTGGATGTTGAAGAGTCTGTTGAGTCTGTTGAGTCTGTTGAGTCTGTTGAGTCTGTTGAGTCTTGCCCCCAACGACGCAAGAACCCAACCGACCCAAGAAACCCATTTGGATTTCCGGACACTAACCCAAACCGTGGAAGAACAGTTTCTCTCTCTGAGGAAAGGGATTCAGGCAGAGTATTTTTCGCGCGAAGTCGGACAAGACTGGGATCAGATGGTGTTCTGGCCGCATGGGGCCGTTCACCCAACCCATCTGGTCGGCTGTATTGAGGAAGTGCTCGACTGTTTGAGCGGCACCTGTGGAGAATCCTTTGTCGTTGGGGATAAACTGACACCGAGCGTCCAAGTCGTTGACTTGCAGACCCGAGTGGTCACCACCCTGGTGCGCGGTATGACGATTTGCGATGGAATCCGGACCACACCATGGGGCACGGTGGTCGCAACGGAAGAAGACTTCGTCAGCGACACGGGGGCAGTGTATGAAATCCTGGACCCGCTGACGAATGACGAGTTTACCGTCCTTGAGCGAGGAAGTGGCGACGCGCCGGCCCGGATTGTCGATCAGGCCGGACAGGACGCCTCGGACCGCATTATCAAGCGGACGGCCTTTCCCGTGGTCCGCTATGAAGGCTTTCTCGTGCATGAAACCGGCGTGGTGATTGCGGGCGATGAGGAGCGGCCTGGCAGCTATGAGCCGGGCGATACCGATGGCGGCGCCGTGTATAAATTCATCCCGACCAACCTGTACGACTCCGCCACCGGACAGATTGCGTCCCTCGATCAATCTCCCTTGATCGCAGGCACAACATACGCGCTGCAAGTATCGTGTCGGGATGACATCCAGCAGTTCGGTCAGGGCTGCGAGATTGGCAACGGCGCCTGGGTTCCCCTCACGCCAACCATCACGTCCGAGGTCAGCATTGACGAGGGCGAAACCCGTATTGGTCGCGAGGCGGCCAATGCGGTCGGGGCAACGGGCTATTATCGTCCTGAAGACCTCCATCGTGACCCGATGTTCAGCGACTCCGACCAGCCTGATGCCGTTCGCTTCTGTTTTGCCGTTACCGGGAACCATGCCGGTAGCAACTACGGCGAGGTACAGTGCGCGATTGATCGGGATGTGACTGCGGCAACCGGGGCAACGGGAGAGATCGTGCTGAACCGTTTCATTGAAGGTAGCCCCGAATTCAGTCAGCCGGACAATCTGGCCTTTCAGCCGATAACGGGGGTGCTGTTTGTTGTCGAGGACAATGGGACGAGCCAGGGGAATAGCGATGTATGGGCCTGTCTGCCGGACGGCGCGGACGACGATATCAAGTCTGACGGCTGTGTGCGGCTGCTCAAAATTGCCGATGGTTCTGCCGAGTCAACCGGTTTTCTCTTCACGCCGGATGGCACCGAGGCGTACTTTGCGATCCAGCATAGCGCCGACGGCAATATGCCCTTGGTGGATGATTTTCAGACCGATGACCTCATCCGGCTGTCAGGGTTTCGGGTCAGACCCATGAAGTATGATTTTGGCGCACGGACGGCGTACCGTCTCGAAAGGCAGTCCTATCGATATTTCGGTTTTGGAGCCGAAAACCAAATCGAGTAGCGCTGATGAGTCGGTTGGGTCTTTTGAGTCTTTTGAGTCTCTTGGGTCCATGGGGTCTTTTGAGTCTGTGGGGTCAAGACTCAACCGACCCAATGACTCAACCGACCCAATGGACTCAACCGACCCAACGGACTCAACCGACTCAACGAACCCAACGGACTCATACTTCGGTCCAAAAGGTTGAGCTGCTGAAAGGATGGACGGCGGTGTTGCCGCCCCGCTCCCCCGGATCGGGAATAGTCGGCGTCTATAACCCCGAAGCGGTGATTCCTCCGCAGTGCTATACCCGGACCGAGGGCCGCTTTAATCCGTGCTACGTCTGTCATCAAAATCATATCCCGGGCCGTGAAAATCGGATGAACGATGCCCGTTTGCAACGGGCGTACAGTTTTAGTCAGGCCGGGCAGACCAATCGCTGGCGCAATCTGTTTGAAGACCGGACACAGCGGGCCACCGCCATAAGTGATGAGGCCATACACGCGTGGATTAACGATGATAATTTTTCCGAACTGGCCGGCCGATTAGAAGCAGTTCAATTCCGTGGATATATTCCCCGACTGCAAAACCTGGCCGATGGGGCGGCTGCCTTTGATGAAGAGGGCTTTGCCAAAGATGGCAGCCACTGGGTGGCTTTTAGCTATAAGCCCTTTCCGAGCACGTTTTGGCCGACCAATGGGTCTACCGATGATGTACTGATCCGTTTGCCGGCAAAGTTTCGGCGCACCCAAGACGGGCTCTATTCGCGCGAAGTGTATAAGGCCAATCTGGCGATTCTCGAAGCCGCAATTAAAGGCTTTGAGAGCATTGGCAGCCTGCCTATTGATGAGACCCAACTCGGCCAGGACCTGAATGGCGACGGCACGCTCGGTCGCATTCACGCCATCACCCGTCCGGCAAGCTATGTGGGAGCAGGGAATGCTACGCGGGTTGAACCCTATGTCTATCCCCACCGCACGGAATTCCTGCATACCGTGCGCTATGTCGGCGTCGACACTGACGGGAGCATCACGAATGCGCGGCGGATGAAAGAAGTGCGTTATATGCGGAAGCGGGATTTCCTGTCTAAAACGATCCTCGCTCATTATTACGACGAAGAGTATCAGGAAAAGCTGGAAGGCACGCCGCCTCACTATCCGGACCGCGGCCATGCGGGACTGTACAATAAGATGGGTTGGCTGCTCCAGGGATTTATTGAGGACAAAGACGGACGGCTGCGTTTCAATACCTACGAAGAGACCATGTTCTGCATGGGCTGCCATAACACGGTTGGCTCTACGATTGACAAGACGTATAGCTTCCCGCGCAAAATCGACGGAGCGGCCGGCTGGGGCTATATCAATCTGCGCGGCATGCCGGACGCGCCCACCCTGAACGAGCAGCAAGGGGAAATCCTGACCTATCTCGAGCGCGTGGGTGGCGGTACCGAGTTTCGCAACAATCCGGAAATGGCGGCGCGTTGGTATCGTGCGGACGGATCGGTCAATTACGCAGCCGTTGCTGCGGCCCAGGACGTCTACGAACTGATTACCCCATCCCCCGCCCGGGCCTTATTGCTCAATAAAGCCTATAAGCTCATTGTCGAAGACCAGGACTATATCTACGGCCGTGACGCGACAGTAAGCCCGCCGGCAAACGTGTACGAGTACGTTGATAACAATGTCGCCCCGACGCTCCCGCCAGACAAAATCTATGCCTGGGATATTCGCCTCAATTGGGCGGCGGGAAGGGGGGAGGCACTAAAGCAGTGTCCACGCTAGTGGGTAGGGACGGCCTAACTATTTAGTCGCACTTCTCCAGCAACAAGCGCTCAATGCCTACCTCACGTAAAACCTGTGTCCACGCAGCGCTGTCACCTTGTGCCAAACGCTCCACGGCGTCGTCAAAGAGTTCCCGTTTAGATTTCAGGATGCGCTCTATCGCCTCCTCAATCGTTCCACGACAACAGAACCGATACACACGCACCTTGCGGCGCTGACCGACCCGGACTACTCGATCGCGTGCTTGATCGTTAGCTGATGGATTCCACCATTGATTGAGCAGGAAAACATGGTTTGCTTCTACTAAGGTGAGCCCTTCACTCCCAACACGAGCCGAGGCAAGCAACACGAGTGCTCGCTCATCGTTGCGAAAATAAGAGACGGCTCGGTCCCGCTCTCTGCTATCCATCGCTCCTTCTAAGAAAACAGCCGCTTTTATGCCCCAGCGCTCAGTGATTTGGCGCTGCAACTCGCGTAGCGGCTCAAGTCGATGCGAGAATACTATTGCCTTTTCGTGTTGTTCGCGGATACGTCCGAGCAAATCAAGAATCCGGTCTACCTTACAGCTTTCTCGACTCCCGGAGTCGATGTCACACAATGCTTGCAGTCGGGTCAGGAGCGCTAGCTCGTCCCCCTTTTCTCCCTTCAGGCGATACTCCCTCACAGCCGTTTGATATGCCCGTTCCTGCGCTTCGGACAACTCCAGCGTGTCGGTCGTATCGAGTACGGGCGGTAGCTCTTCCAGGACTTCCCGCTTGCGACGACGCAACACGTAAGGGCGTGCCCGACTCCGCAACGAGGATGGATGCAGCTTCGCATCGGCGGGCGCAAAGCTCTTGGGGGCGACCATAGATAGCAGCGTAGCTAAGTCTTCAAGATCGCGTTCTAGCGGAGTACCGGTGAGTGCCCAGAAGCGTTTGGGTTCCAGTTGAAGGATTCCAGACGTAATCCGCGAGCGGCGTTTACGAATCCGATGCGCCTCGTCTGCAACAACTAAATCAGGCGGCGCTTGTCTCAGGATTTCAGGAGGGTGGCGTAGCTGCTCATAATTGGTCAGCAGCACATGACGACGCCCGGCCACTACCTTCCAAGCGTCCTCACGAAGCTGCGCCGGTGGAGTGAGTACCGCCACGCCGAGTTCGGGAGCCCAGCGGCTGAACTCCCGCTCCCAAGTTGCGATCAAACTTTTTGGACAGACAACTAGGGCAGTTCGGAGTTCCGCACAGTTGAACAGCAGACGCATTGCCGCAATCACCTGCACCGTCTTTCCGAGACCCATGTCGTCGGCCAGAATCCCTCCGTTCCGACCACTGAGCCACTCTACGCCCCAGCGTTGGAACGGGTACAATTCCTTCAACTCCGGCGGGTCAAGGATTAGGGGGCGGATTATCTCTCCGAGGCTCAGTTGGAGCTTCCGATAGTCAAAAAGTGTTTCGTGCTCGACACGCCCCGAAGCCGCCATTCGCCCGGCGGGCACAATTACCCGCGGGCTGCGGCCCGCCAAAATCAGCTCTCTATACTGCGCATCGAGGTCTAGTACCCACTCAGCCGCGAGCGCGAGTCTGTCCGGTACGATACCGGTTTCATCTCTGCATACCGGACTCCGCCGCAAACGGAGGATCGAAGCGCCTGACTCGGTAATGCCTTCTTTCTCAAGTCGGACAGAGAGCTTCAGCGATGCTTCCGTCATCACAGACCGTTCACTCGACTCAGGTTCCGGTGACGATACGGGCACGGATTTCTGCGACTTCTCGCCACATTGTCTCAACCTGCTTATTCTCTGTGGGGGGGCGGAGAAGCAAGTTTTGCCACTCTTCCCGCAGCTCGTTCGTTTCATCATTGTTCAAAGAATCTAGCTCTGTGATCCAGCAAAGCAGACGATATGCAACCTCCAAAGCCTCCTTGCGTTCCTCGTTGCGCATACGCCAGGAGTCTTTTTCTGGATTCGGCACAAGGAGCAGGTATCGCCACGGAGTTTCATGCAGTTCCCATGGAATCTGCGCGAGCGGTCTCAACTCTGCGACCAATTCATCCGTTCCCCCTTGGATTCCATCTGGAAATTTATGATCCAAAATGCTGCGTACAAGCCTGACGAACAGCAATTGGCCAATCGGCCAGAACAAGAGGTTATCTTGATAATTTTCGGTGTTTGGCTCCGGGATATCGTGGGCACGCATCTTCTCCGGTCGTTCTCGGAGAACCGGAAGAACTTCAAGGATTGCGTCCCAGTAAGCTGCCAATTCCTCATAGTATTTGTCGATCTCCTCTTCCCCAGGTCGGGTTTGTTTGTCGAGACGGGTCCCACCGGCAGACCATCCCTGAACCTCTCGCTTCCGTGTTTTCAACAGTATCTCGTTGACATCATATAATATCTGGAGCGTAGTGAAGTGGCCGACTCCTACTCGGAGATTCCTTCCCTTAGTCAATACTTTGAAAGACTCCCGTTCTGGACCCGGTGCCTGAAAAAACTCGTGCTCGGTAATCAAACGACGGGTGACAATAGCAAAGAGGTCGTCTTCGTCCATGATAATGTTTGTGTCTTTATCAGTGGGTTTTGCGTACCGGTTGAGGCTGGAAAATAATCTCCGGTAGCGTTTCATCCATTCGCCTTCCGGTACGTCATGCTCTTCTCTCAGGACTACAATCACCGATAACAGATCATCGTCAAAGCCCGATGGAGCCTGTAAATCCGCCTCTCCTTTAACGAGCAATTTGATCGCCGCCACACGATGTTGGCCATCTAAAGCGTAATATTTGGGCTCATCCCCGAAAGAAAGAACTCCAAAACTATCGCTCAGTGACTTACTCTTTGTAAAAATTTCTGGGACGGTGCTGTCCATTTCTACCGGATGCCACATCGGTTCACCTTCCATAGCGGCCACCACGATTGAAGAGAAAAAGCGATCGGGACGACGCGCCAAATATCCCACAATTTCGGTCTTCACCCTTTTCTCGCCAAGTTCTCTTTGAATGGCGTCGCTTAGCGTTTTGTCCTTGTAAATATCGTGGGCGAGCTGTACTTCGTTCGCAATTTCACGCATCTTCATGCGGACAATGTAATACTGCCAATTTCCCATCTGTGCTCGGATTGCGGGGTAGATTCGCATGGACTCCTCCTAAGTAGGCTGACGTTTTCTGCCCGTACTAATGGTTCTTCCAGTTCCAAGGCGCGCAAGTAGAATTTGAGTTCCGGGGGCTCTAATTTTATTACATGGAGGATTGAAAGCTTCCACCAGCAGAACCTCTAGGTCATCTATTTTTGACTCGTCCTGTACCGAGGCGAACCAAAAATGAACAGTGGGATAATAGCAATCTAGAAACAATTTGAGCTGTGGACTAGGGGTCCTGATATGCTCCAGAAATCGCATTCGCAAGCTACGATTACGGCTTTTCACCTGGCCAGCGTAGAGGATGGTATAGGCATTGATGACGCTGATTGTTTCAATTGGTGGTGAGGCGCATATCAAATAGACGCCACGGTCGTTATTTGACACTAGGTGCGATCTGTTTCGGTCGAACTCAACCTTTTTCCATGAGAGGTCCTTGCTCAGAGCTCCTAACTCGTCCCATAGCTTTCTATCGGGGGACCATCCTGAGGCTGAAGAGTGCGGACGGCTCATATTACGGTTCCGTTGAGAACGTTCGTCAAAGAGTGCACTGTTTTATCTGCATAGGGAGAAGCGTGCTCCATAGATTCTCTAGGTGTTGTCTAAAGTCTTCAGATTGTTCGCTACTTATGACACGCCAGACACACCTTCGCTTTGCCATAAAGGTCGTCAATATCCAACGGCTCGCTATCCGGCCTTAATGGATTGGGCTGGACCTTGGAGCGCTGACGTGCCAGGCGTTGTTCGTGCTCTTGCATGATTTGCTTAATACGCTCTGGCTGTTCCAACTCTTCCAATGACTCACCCTGACTCCAGGTGAACGGCGAACCATTTTCTACAGCGGTCTTTTCATAGCGCTTGGCTTCTTCAAAAGCGTCCGGGTGCTGCTCCTTGAGGCGCACCCATTCAATCTTCTGCTGAAAGAAGCAAAACGTGCAGCCGCTACGGGTACGCCAGGAATAGTATTTCGGCAAGCCCAGGCCGGCGCTATCGAGAATCTCCAGAACGCCGGGCTTGTCGATGCCGGCTTCCTTGAACGGCAGTTTGACAATGAGCTTGTCGTGCTTGGACGAGTAGCCCTCCCGGTACTCTTCATCGCTACGAATCGCTACGTAGCTGTAGATCGTCTCACCAGCTTCCAGCATCGGACGCAGCCACTGCTCAAACGGGCGCAGCTTGAGCTGTCGGGTACACCAGCGGGTTTGCGGCGAGGGTAGAAAGTCGTTGTACTGCTTCAGCCAGAAATCAAAATCCCGGTCAGGGTTCAGTCGTAATATGGTCTGTCCGAGAAACCCTTCCAGCCGCCCAAGAAATTCGTAGACCTCTGGTAACTCCTTACCTGTGTCTGTGAAAAAATATTGGATGGCGAGGGCAGGATGCTGCTGTCGCATGTAAACGGCAAGCGCCGCACTGTCGCGTCCGCCTGAAAGACCGAGTACATGCCGTTCCATGTCCGCCATGCTCACGACGCTTTCCGTTTCTTTCGCCAACTTTCCTTTGAGTTGTCTGCCGCAGCCTTGAGATACTCGGCGCTCAACTCAGCCAGCGCGGCTAAGATTATATTCCGTCGCTTTTCACCGCTACGCTCTAGAGTCGCTTCTACCAGTTTAATCAACGCATCCACTTCCTCACGTTCCAGGTCGGAAATAGCAAACTCTTTATGAACCGGTGTCGGGCGGCCACCCATACCAACCACCACGGCCATAGCATGTCGCTTGTTTTGTCGGCCCTTTACGCGCGCATATGTTTCGGTGCGGAGGAATTTCTGTGCCATGTCGGCAAGCTCAATCGTCGCTTGGTCAAGATCGGGATCAGCCCAATCGCGGGGAGGCTTATTCGCCGCGAGGCTTGCTATCCCCTCGAAACCTTCATCACTACCATCGAACTGAGAGAGCCTGCCAACGAAGGCTTCAAGTCTGAAATCTCCGGCAAGCTGCCTGATATTTTCAGCACGATCTCGTAATTCCGCCAGCGATTGCGGCGAGACATTTGGAACCTGCAATTCCGACAGCATGATATCGCGTAAGCGGTGGAGCATATCAGGATAGGCACGAACCAGTTCCTCTAAGCCCTCTCGGACGCTGGAAATGATCCGACGGGCATCCTGGTTATTGGATAACGCTACATCTTCACCGAGTGTTCCCGGAATGTCCTCAAACAAAAACGTATTGGGATCGTGCGCACGTTTGAAAATGTCGCGGACACGCATAGCGTTTGTAGATAGCCGCATCGTTCGCGTGGTCCATTGCGGTAGTTGATCGTAGAGCGCTACCAAGCCACGTCCAACATCAATAGGCTCCAGGTCAACAAGGGTGCTTACGCTATCGAGATCGCGGACGACTTGAGCCAGCCCGGAAAGTAAATTGCGGGAAGCCTCTGACAGTTCCATCCAGCGCAACTGTATGGTGGCTGCATTCTTTGCCAGATACTCGACATCCACATCGTCAAAGCGCGCTCTGAAAATCCTGTCCCGATAGACCACCAGTTTGTCGCGGTGTGACAACACGAAGGCGACGGCAAGAATCGGCATGAGCCCGTCCTTGAGACCGAACGGCGGTTTACGCCACCGGTCGAACAGTTCGGAGACAGCAACCGTGCGCGTGGCGTTCTCTTCTAAAAATACAAGCGCTACTTCCCACATAGGAGTAAGAAAACACGGATCATCAAGCGCCTCTATTGGTGAAACGAAACGCCAACTCGCGCCTTCTTGGGCATAGAGTCCACTTGATTCAAGAATTGACACGAACAATCCCCTCTCAGCAGGGAATCCCTCAATGCCGAGACGCGGCTCGCCTTCATTCTGGACCATGCGCCGTAACAGATGATTCTGTGCCGTAATGGCGCTCGTTGACGGTTTGTGTCGGTTGAGCAGTTCGTTGGGCAGTCGAGGACATTGGCTGAAGCGGCTCTCTGCCAGTTCGGAAGCCATAGTGTTCAATTCAGCCTGCCGTAGGGACGTGGGAGAATAATTCTCACGGAACCATGACGCAGTATCGAACGCCTTGTGCAATTCCGTTTCAAGGAGGGCCTGCATATCCGCGAGCCGGGCATCAACTTCCCGCCTTGCTACAGGGTCGCCTGCCAACTCGGGATGGTCGTTGCTGACCCTTTCCAGCGCAAGCAGTTCCCTTGCCAGCGGCACTATGGCCTGAGAGCTACTTGAAGTACCGACAATAATATCCCAGGCGTTGCCGTGGCAGGTCGCTTGGCGACACAAGTCTTTCGCCTGCTCTTCGTTTTCTCCTTCGGTCGCTATCGTGAGCAAGAATTGACCTATTGCCCCGTTTTGAGGCTCGGAGCGAGAGGTAATTTCAACAAGATTACTAAGCGGGACGATATCTACATCGAACCACCGTAGCGTACCTGTATCGTGATAGTGGCGCTTGGCGAGGATGGGCTGTAATCCGGCGAGAGATTTCAGAACCGTAAAATCGATGGTGTCGATATCGTCAAGCACTGTCCGAACGGCGTGGTCAATGTCGAAATCGCTTCCGGCAAAAATAGCGTATGCGCCAAGAAACTTCTTAAAAATTATGAGCGACCATTGGTCAAGTTGAGACAATGCCTGTTGAAGCTCCTCGACTGAAGTGTCGGGGAAGCAATTCCGTAGCAACTCGAAACTCGCGACCAAGCCTGAGCGCTCTTTGAATAGATCGATGACACTGATCGTCTTGAGCAGCTTGATATGGAGGTCATCCCCACCCGTGGACTCACAACGTTCAAGCGCTTCTACCGCTGAGGACCAGCGGTGCCCGTCGGGCGAAGCCAGAATGGACGGCTCCAGATTGGCGCGCAGATAATCCCAGAGACGTTCCGAGCCATACCGCTCACTGTCTCCAGCATATCTCAGAAAATCCTGAAAGCCGTATGGCTCGGATGAATTTAGAAAGCCGAAGATACTGCGCTGGTTCTGACCGAAGCGCCGGCGCGATATCGGCCCGAGCAGACAGGCCACAACCGGATGTAACGGCCAGCACGCTTCCAACAGAGAAGCGAACCGCTCAGCCTCACTCGGACGTTCGCGACGCGCAATTGCGGCAACCGTAGATGATGCCTTGCTTGGCTCTTGTGTAAGACGGTCGCTCTCAATTGCGCGGGAAATCAGGTCAATCTGCTCTTCACCGGCAGTGTCTACAACAAGGTCGATAAAACGCCCCTGAATCTTGGCCCACTCATCACGCATTTCCCGCGACAGCCGATGGGCGTATTCCTCGAATGCCTGATGCAACACGCCGACAATAAGCAAGCGTCCGTTACTTCGTGAAGCGGCCTCGGCAAGTTGCTGAAGAACATAGATATCAGAGCTATCCCGCGCTGCGGCTTCAAGAAACTTGCCCATCTCGTCAATGAACAGAATCAGCCCACCGTGATTCTCGGGGTCTTCGATAGATGCGGCTGTCAGTGCGTCGATCAGTTTACTCTCGGTCCAGCCGCCACGAGGCCGGCGAGGTACGAGCCTAGCGTTCTGAACTGCTTCCCCAATGACGCTGACAGGATGGTCACGTCTGCCAACAACCGGAACAACATGCCATCCTTTATCGCCCATCGGTAAGGTGTTCCAAATTGTTTTGGTCAAACTCTGCCCGAAGACCTGGGTCGCCTTATCTCGCAATCCTGCATTGCCGTTCAGCAAGGTGCTCAGAGCAACGACAAGACTTGACTTTCCAATTCCGTAAGGACCGGTCCATGTGAATGCGCCGTGTCCTGTTTCAGAGACATGACGTGCCATTGTCATGAGAACGTCAGCCGACGATTGGGGACAGACAAATCCTTCGAGCGCGGAGGATTCACCCAGATCGTCGTCAATGCGAATCGATCTCAGAAAACGGCGTGCTATGCGGACTCGTTCGTGTAGTGCCATCAAGCTGCCTTCTTACCACGCTCACGGTAGTCGCTCGGCACATAGGATAGCGGATTTCCTTGACTGATATCGATAGTACGCACCACTTGCTTCAGACCGGCTGTCTCGGACCACCTGAGCTTGCCGCGTGTCACTCCGTCAAGCGTAGCAAGACGGTCGGCCACATCGTTCTCGTCAAACAGAAAGACCCAGCCCGGTCCACCGGGCGTGTGGGCAATGGCCTCAAACGACAGCGTGGCTGCATGAGGAAAATAGCGCGCCCAAAAGTCGGTGAGCGCGTAGACAAATACACCATCGCTCAACGTAGGCTTTGGGCCACGTACAAAACGAAATCCGTCTTGTTTACCGATAGCTTTGATAAGACCTAACTCGGTCAGGGGCGACTCAAGTACGTCGTCGTATCTCATCTTTCCCGACGCCTGCCGTGCAACGTAGGTCCGAATAAAGCAAGCAACATCGTTCTTGATTGTATTACCCGCGATACATGGCCAAGCTTTGTCTCGGAACCGCTCTTGGGCGAGGCGTTCGAGTTTCCTAACAAGAGTGTCCCGGTCAAAGGTCATGTCAGGGTAGTGGCTGAAGGCCCAGAACCATGTTGTTTTTTCGGGCTGTCCCGCCAATTGCCAATGGATCAGCCAAAGCGTGGCGGGGTGCTCCATATATGGGTCAAGCCCGTTCGGCCCAAAAAGTAGGTGGCCAAGTTCTGTCGGGCGAACGGCGCTTGTACCGGTTGGCTCCTCAATGATTCCGGTCGCTTTTGCCCAATGGCGCATGGAGGACACCATATTTTTACCAACGCCGAAGCGTGCAATGGCTCCATCATCCCAACAGATGTTTCTGTTATCGGGCTCGTCTTCGGTTTCAGCGACGCGGTCGAATACTTTTTTCAGCCACCCATAGCGAAGCGGGAAGGTTTCGTGTCCCGAAAAATGCGGAGTGTAGCCGTTTTGAAAAAGTGGTCCGCGTGCCATGTGTCCTCTGGCTGTCGGATGGATTCTCCGGGGCGTGTGTGGCTCGTACTCTATATCTTATGTTAAGGTTAGAAAAGAGCCTGTAAATCGTTGAGACACAAATGAAAATAGGAAAGATCATTTATCTCGACCATCAGGCCACAACGCCAGTTGATGTACGCGTTGTAGCCGCCATGACTCCACATTACGCGGAGGCATTTGGTAATCCGCATTCCTCGGATCATAGTCTTGGTTGGGAATCTGCAAGCGCCGTGGAAAAATCCGCCGCGTGTGTAGCGCGGCTCATTGGCGCGGACGCCGATGAGATCACATTTACCTCGGGGGCTACCGAGTCGAATAATTTGGCCCTGCTCGGCTTGGGTCGTCGAGCCGTCGGGGGCAAGCGCCGCCGCATTCTGGTCAGCACTATCGAACATAAATGCGTGCTGGCGGCTGCCAGAGTTTTACAAGAGCAGTTCGATTTTACGATTGACCTAATCCCGGTTGACGCTGAAGGATTTGTGGAGATGGCGGCTCTGGGAGAAGCGTTAGACAATGATGTTCTCGTCGTGTCGGTCATGGCGGTCAATAACGAAATTGGGACGATCCAAGATATTGAGCGCATATCCGAACTGGTGAGAAGCCACGGGGCCATTTTTCATTGTGATGCAGCGCAAGCCCCTCTTGCTATGAATATGGGATTGATGGCGAGCCAGACCGATATGCTGAGCCTTTCGGCACACAAGATGTATGGTCCGAAAGGCATTGGAGCCATCTATATTGCGCGCGAATTACAGGATCAAATCGAGCCGTTGATCTACGGTGGCGGACAGCAGAACGGCCTACGTTCGGGTACGGTCCCGGTTCCGCTCTGTGTCGGGATGGGTGCAGCAGCGGATATCTTCGCCGCTACTGATGCAGAAGAGAAGCGGGCGCAGTTACACCGTCGGCGCGATACGTTTATTGAAATGCTCAGGCGTCTACCGTGGCCGATAGCGTTGAATGGCCCACAAGGGCGGGCTCGCCACCCTGGGAATGCCAATATCCGGTTTGCTGAGTTTTCGGCGGATAACATCCTCAGCGCTTTACAGCCGCACCTCGCAGCGTCCACGGGTTCCGCCTGTACCTCGGGCATTCCTGAGCCATCGCATGTGTTGAGGGCCATCGGGTTGAGGAGTGAGGAGGCTGAATCCTCAATCCGCTTCAGTCTCGGATTCGACACGACCGACGCAGACATTGAAGAGGCGGTGCGGCTGATTACGGAGGCGTTGGCGCGGTTAGCACGGGCCGGGCTGCTGCGCGCGTGGTGAAAGACTCCTCTCTTCTGACCACGATGTTGTTCAGGGGACTGCTCGCTCCCTCCTGCAAGCGGAGCGTCGCCGGTTGGGAGCACGCAACGATAACAATCGGCAGGTATGGGTCAAGGGCACTTGACCGATGCTCAGCGCTTCTCTCTCAAATCTAAGGCGTGCCTGGGAACAGGTATCATCCGTCTCGGGAGGGAAGCAACAAGAAGGTGTTGCCTCCCGGTCCGTGAGCACCTATGCTGTATCAGACAGGACGGGTGCGGCGATAACCCTGCACCCGTCGCTACATAGTGATGGATCAATAAGTTGTTGATTTTACTGAATATTATACTTTCATTGCATAATCTGGCCTGATAAGTGCTTGATTTTATTCAATTTTGACCTCAGACCCCCCTATATAGCAAAAATGGTCTGATAAGTACTTGATTTTGCTTACTTTCTATCTGGTACCCTTCCCGTGTTTCTCTTTTAGGATATAAATAGAACTATGTTTTAATATAACTCCATATGACCTTGTATTCTGATCTAGGGGTCGTTGGCATGGGGACGACTGGCCAAGGGATTGCGGAAAAGGAGAACCTGTTATGCACGGCTTGGAAGGCGTTCGCGTATTGGAACTCGGCAATATGGTGTCTGCGGCGTATGCCACAAAGCTGCTGGCAGACCTTGGCGCCGATGTGATCAAAGTCGAGGAACCGGGCGGTGACCTGGCGCGAACTCGAGGCCCTTTTCCTCAGGGGCAGCCCAACCCGGAGCAGAGTGGACTCTTTTTGTATTTGAACACCAATAAACGCGGCGTAACCCTTGATATCCGCCAGGACGTCGAACGTCTGCACACTCTGATTACGCAGACCGATGTGCTCATTCACAATTATGCCCCACCGGCCATGGCTGAGCTCGGCCTCTCCTACACGGCGTTTCAGCAGGTGCATCCCAGCTTGGTGATGTGCTCGATCACCCCGTTTGGGCTGACCGGTCCGTATAAAGATTATAGAGCCTATGAGCTGAATCTGGCCCACGGGGGCGGCTGGGCTTGGCTGAGTCCTGGAGCCTCAGACTGGCCGGACCTGCCTCCGCTCAAGGCGGCTGGTCACCAGGCCGACTTTCAGGGCGGGCTGGCCGCGGCCATGACCAGCCTGGCCGCCTATGGCAAAGCCTACGAAACCGGCCAGGGTGAGCATATCGATCTTTCGATTCAGGAGTTTGTTGCGTCCTTCCTGGAACAAAACTTTGTCTACTACTCCTATATGGGTCAGGTGGCGTCTCGTCTGGGCCGCCGCCTGATCTATCCCTGGGGGATGTATCAGTGTCAGGACGGCCTGATCTTTGTGGTGACGGTTGAGCAGGATCAGTGGGAGCGCCTGGTTGATCTCATGGGGAATCCCGAGTGGGCGAGCTGGGAAATATTCAAAGACCCCTTTGTCCGCGCCGAGAACTGGGACGTGCTCAAGACCTATCTCGACGAGTGGATGCAGGGCTGGAAAGTCCAAGACCTCTTCGAGGCCGGCCAGGAGCGCCGGATTTGTTTTGCCCCCGTATTGACCATGGAAACCATGGCGCAACAGGAACATCTCAAAGCCCGTAATTTTTTTGTTGACGTAACCCACCCCAAGGCCGGGACCTTGACCCATCTGGGCCCGCCCTATCAGCTCAAAGAACCGTGGTGGGACATTCGTCGTCCGGCGCCCCTGCTGGGCGAGCATAATGATGAGG
>WTHD01000043.1 GCA_011523265.1 Candidatus Binatota bacterium | reverse complement strand
AGAAGATGAAACTGGCGGCCGATACCGTGGTCGACCGCGCGGCGGAGTATGGCCGCCAGGTCGATCCTATGGCGGTTGCCTATGTCATTATTGAGGGCACTGACGCCAAGGCGGCAGCCGTCTACAACCGGTTGGTGGAAGAGATTGACGAAGACGCGACGGACACCTTTGTGGAGCGAGCCACGGCGCAACCGCACTCCTTCGCGCCAGACCGGAAACGCGATGCAACGAAACGGGTGCGAGAACAGGTGGGAGAAGACGCCTACCGTGGGATAGCCTTGGGGCTGGCGGGGTATCAGATCTGTGGCAGCCCGCAAACGGTGGCTGAGCAACTCCGTGCGATCCACCAGCGGGCCGGCCAACGGGGGGTCCTGCTAGGCTTTTTCGATCCGATCAAAGGCTTGCATCTGTGCCACGATGAGGTGTTGCCCCTCTTGCGCAAAATGGGCCTGCGTAAGTAGGGGCTCCTGGGAAGCGTCGTTGCAGCAGACCGGCTGGCGCAGGTCTGCCCAACGTCAGCTCTGCGCTTCTACCAGGGCTGCGTCGTCAAAATTCACCAGACCCAGCCGTCCACCAAAGACGGACGGATGAGGATGATAGGAGCGATAGCCCAGGAGGTGCTGGGCCTGTTCGGGCAGTTGGCGGGCGACTTCCAAAGGAACGGCCAGGGAATGGTGCTCCTCCGGGCGCAGCCAGCCAAGAACAAAGCTGACGTGCATCCCGCGCCGCCACGTGTCTGGCGTGCGGTTTGCCCCAGCTCCGTGAATGACTTTTCCCGTGTAGAGCAGGACAGAGCCAGCCGGCATGACTGCCTGGGTCAGTTCTTCGGGGCGAGCCTCGCGCTCCGGGTCCTGCCAGCGATGGCTGCCCGGCGCGACGAGCGTGGCACCGTTCTCTTCGGTGAAGTCGTTCAGGGCAAACAGTGAGCTGACCGTGAGTTCCGGACCGGACCAGGGAAGGTGGGGCCAGTTGGCCTCATCGCGATGCAGCATCTGGGCTGGTTCGCCCCCACCGATGATCATGGTCTGAGAGGTATTCAGCCAATACGAGCCGCAATTGGGCAAAAGATAATGATCCGCAAACGCCTTGAGCGTAGGGTGGAGGAGGATCTCAATAAACGCCCGTGACTTCGCGGCCAGACCGCAAAAACGGATCGTTTTCTGGCCATGAAAGACCTGCCAGAGTTCTTCGTCGCTACGACTGCCGGGCGGGTGGGTGGCGATATAGCCGTCGAGTTCGGTATTGAGCCGTCTTACCAGGTCGGGCTCAAGCAGGTTTTCGATAATCACCCCACCGTCCCGCTCGATCACGGACAGGTAGGTTTCCGCGTTGACGTCAGGCCCCACGGTCGTGAGTGTGACCTTGCTCATATGCCCTCCTTGGCGATTGCTCCCATCGGTATACCGCTCTTCACCGGTTCTTTCCAGCCGCCGTCTTATCTCCGGACCCTGACGACTCTGCCCCCGTTGGCTTGGAGGAGCGCCTGGGGCGAGACCCGGACCAAGGCGGTTTCCGATCCGCCGCCGGTATACACTGCATCTTTCTGCATGACCCGAGGATCAATAAGAAAGGTTGCGGCAAACCCGAACGACGGTGTCCCACCGCACGGATAGCCCGTTTTGGCCAGCATTTCATCCGGCGTCATGGTTCTCACCCGCTGGGTCTGGAGCGCCTTGGCAACCCGCGAGGTGCTGGCTCGATCTTCACCCTTGACAATGGCCACAATCACCTGGCCCTGAGTGTCCGTCATGCAGATATTCTTGACGAAATTTTCCGGCCTCGTGCCGACCACTGCGGCCGCTTCGGCCACCGAGTGACATGACTGCTCGAAGGATAAATGTTCCGCCTCAATACTACCGGCGGCAATAAACTGCTTGAGCGTGTCTTCATAGGCGTTCATAGCTGTTGATCCATATACCATCTTCCGTGCCATTCTCCCACATGGATGAGAAAAAGAGTTCGGTCTACCGCTTGCACCTCGTCCGGTCCTCGTGCTAGGTGGCGAGAAAACACCGCGTGAGGTCGGCCATGACAAAGCGAGTGCTGTACGTGAACCCCATTCATCTCGATGCCAACCCCGCCATAGACGCGCTCGCCTACGGGCTGCAATCGGTCCTGCACGCGGCGGATATTCAGATGCCGGTACTGTTCGCCGATTTTCGCGAGCCGGGCATGCGAAAAAAGTATGAGGCCGCGATCGAGGAAGGGATACGCGCACGCGTCGAGGGTATCGTGATTTATGCCCTTAATCCGACGCTGTTTGGTGAGGCGGTGGCCAAGGCCCGCTCGGCAGGCATTCCCGTTTTTTCCTTTGTCCGACCGCGCTATGCCGTCAATGCGGCCGTGGTGTATCCGAACTTCAACCACGGCGTGTTCATGGCCGAATACCTCGCGTCGGTCCTGCCGGAGGACAGTGGGGTGGGGGTGATTGGGGGACCGGATACGGTGGACGACGCCGAGGAGGTGGCCGGTCTGGTCTACGCGCTGAAACGGAGCCATTGTCGCTTGCTGAATGACCCTGAGGACAAACACTACTGCAACGTTCAAGATGTCTCGGAAGGGGCGCGCGAGCCCACTCTCCGCCTATTGGAAAACGTCCCTCAGTCCCAACTCCAGGGGTTCATTCCCTATAACGACGAGACCATGCTGGGCTGCCTGAGCGTGCTCGAAGAAACGGGAAGGCTGGGCGATATCAAGATCGTCTCCCGGAATGGTTCCCCGCAGGCGGTTGAGATGGTCCGGACCGGGAAAACGCTCGGGACCTGGGACCTGGAGGCATCGGGCATAGGCACGACGCTGGGTGATTTAGTTGTTCGTCATCTGGTGGGCGGAGAAGTGCTCGAAGATTATCTGAGTATGAGCCCGGTTGGCCGGATGATCACCCTGGACAATATCGATAGCTGGAAGCCCTGGTCAGAGCGGGTGGACTGCACGCCGCTATCAGTCGGGCTCTAAAGCGGAGGACGAGGTGCGTGTACTCTACGTGAATGTGATGGAATACGGGGCGCATCCGGGTCTTGACGCCCTTGCCCATGGGCTTGACCACCGCTTGCAACAGTCGGGGATTGAGCTGCGAACGCTGACGGTCGATGTGCGCCGGCCGGACTGGATAGAAGGACAGGACCGGGCGATTCGGCGCGGTATTCAGGCCGGGGTGGACGGAATCGTTGTTTATGTCCTTGATCCCCTCCAGCCCGCCGAGGCGGTCGAGACGGCCCGCCAACACGGGATTCCGGTCTTCTCGTTTGAGCGACCGCGCTTTCCGGTCGCCGCGTCGTTGGTCTACCCGAACTTCAATCACGGCGTGTATATGGCCGAGTATCTGGCCTCGCTCCTGCCCGTCGGGGTGAGGCTGGCGATCATCGGTGGGCCGGAAGTCATTGACGATATCGAGCTTGTCGCTGGCATCGTCCACGGCGCCAGACAGAGTGGCTTCACCCTGGTCAACGATCCGTTTGAGGAACGCTATCGGAACCTGCAAGACGTGGCCGCGGGCGGTCGGGAGGCCGCGCAGCGTCTGCTGGCCGATTTTACCGACCTGGCCGGTCTGATTCCGTTCAACGACGAAACCATGCTGGGAACCCTCGATGCGATCGAGGCGGCCGGCCGCTCCGGTGAGATGAAAATGGTCTCGCGCAACGGCAGTCCAAAGGCCGTCGAAGCCGTCCGTGCCGGCAGGTCTCACGGCACGTGGGATATTGAGATTACCAGCATCGGGGCAGCGGTCGGCGATCTGGTCGCGCGGGTACTGGTTGACGGTGAAGACTTGCACGGAGAGTCTTTTATTGCCGGCCTGGGGCGGCTCATCACGCCCGAAAACGCCCAGACGTATAAACCCTGGACGGAGCGGGTGCCGCACACGCCGCTACGGGAGGGACTGGAGTAGGAACGGTCCCCTCGCCCGTTGGGGGCGAGGGGCCTAGCGGGGTACCTACGCCGCCAACGGCGGATTGTCCAAGAGGCGCTCGATCGGCTCGACCGAGCTGTCCGGCTGACCTTCAATCTCACGCACGGTGAACTCCAACAAGGCACGCTCGTGTCGAGTAATATGCTGGGCGATGGCCAGCCCATCGGACGGGGCCGTTTTCTCGTGCTTTTCAAAGTAACGGATGTACTTCTCAAGTTCGGGTTTCAGCTTATCCATCGCCTCGGACCAAGGCAGTTTGGCGAACCTCTCGCCCCAGGATTTTCCCTCGGCACGTTTTTCAGGGTCCTCCTCGACCGATTCACCGAGGGCTTCGAGCGCAGCCCGAATGCGGCCTTTAGTCTCGCGTTCAAGCTGTTCCACAAAACGCCACTTCTGGCTGTGAACGGGGTCCTGCGCCGCTTCTGCGAGTGCGACTCCAAGGGCTTCGCCCATCACTTCACCCTGAAAACATTCGTGCAGATACGCTACAAATTGATCGCTCATGATCCTTCCTCTGCCAATTCTGTCCGTGTGACAAACTCTCTTTGATTTGCTCATGCAGCAACGAACTCAATCCTGAGTGGCGTACACTGTGCCCCATTGGGTTGCTGGCCGTCAATTTCTATATCGTACGGACACGCCGAGACCGCGACCAGGCAATCCATCAGCGCTTTCAGGGCAACATATTCGCCCGCCTGGGTCGCCGCGGGGCGCGCGTCGATGGTGCCCTCGGAGCGGACCCGCGTATATTGGAACAGGTTGATGGGGTCGGGCACGTCGAGATAACCCAGCCCATGCGGCTCCACCGCCTCGGTGAGATTGTCCCGACAATTGCGATGGTTGAGGGCGCCGGCGGCCGCATACAGAGCGCTGCTGCACGGAGCAAACAGGGCGTCGTGCACGCCGTGGGCCTGATCCTCGACAATCTCGAACATGGGGTGCTGAAGATTTGAGTAGAACCTGCTGCCAACCGTGAAATGCAGGGAACCGCTCCCGGTCAAGGTATTGAAATTCACGGTTTCACCGGTAGACAGTTTTTCCGCCAGATGATGCAGGTGAAAGCAGACGAAATCGCAGATCTGCTGGCCTTCCACATCAACAATGCGAATCGTTTCCCCTTGCCGGACCACGCAGGCCGCGCCCTGGGTTGCCGGAACATGCACGTCTCGTTTGTCAGCCATGGTGTCGTTCTCCTCGTCG
>WTHD01000206.1 GCA_011523265.1 Candidatus Binatota bacterium | reverse complement strand
GCTATTCAATCGCCGTGGCGGTCAGGCCGCAGCGACGGTTTCGTAGTAGGGCGAGGGGAGGGTGGGGTAGACCTGGAAGACGTGGCGGAACACCTCATTCGAGCGCTTTTCTACTTCCCCTTCCGTATAGCTTTGCGGCAGACCGGTCGCGTCACTCCACAGAAAGTCTCGGATGGTAACGCGTACCGCGTCGCAGGTCGCCTGCTTGTCGCGCCACTGATCGACGCGCAGTTTCTCGTCCTTCAGCGTTGCTAGCAACTCGGTGGCAACGGTCTTAATGCGCCGGATGTCGGATTTGCTCAGGTGCGGTTTCCTGAGAAGGTCAAAGACGGCCAATGACTCTTCATCAAGGCCCTCACGGGCCGCTCGACTCTGCTCTTCATCCAACTCCTGCACCAGCCTGAGCAGCGCCTCAAAGGTCTGCTCAATCGTTACGCGGTCCTTCTCTCGGTTGTATTGGGCAACGATCTCTTCGTAGTGGCGCTGAAAATCGGTCCGTAGCGGGTTCTGTTGCAATAACCGCCGCAGCCGGTTTTCCACGCTGTGGCGCAGGTTCTGGACAACAGTGTTTTTGGTCGGGCTGCGCTCAAACTCGTGTTTCAACCGCTCGAAATCAATCCGGCTGATGTCATAGGGCTCCTGTTTTTCTTTCATGGCGTTAGGTCGGACCTCAATGGCCTCGTCCACCACTTGGTGCAGAGTGCGGATGATGGCGCTGATATCAGCTCGCTCGCGGTCCCGTTGCAGGCTCTTGTAGATAATATTGATGGTATCGCGCTCACGGCGGTAGACATTCACGCCCGACACATTCAGGCAGGCCCGAAACTTCTTGAACACCTCCCGGCATAAGACCTCGAAGCGCTTGCGGGTCTCGTCGTTCTCATTAGCCGCCTCCTTGCAGGCCACAATGGCGGCGTTACGCTCGAAGCCGGACAGTTCGATCACGTCGTCCAGCGGTGCGCCACGCTCGTTGAGAAAGGTCCGTACCAGGGCAATCGCCTCGGCCAGGTCAGCCAGCAACTCGTCATTGGGTTTGGCCGGGTCAATCTCCTTTTCACCGTCCGGCCGGGTGCCGGCGAAGGTCGCCAACGCTTTCCGCAGGTGGGTCAGGATACCGCAGTAGTCCACGATCAGACCGTTGTTTTTCCCTTCGTTGACTCGGTTGGCGCGGGCAATGGCCTGCATCAGGGTGTGGGCTTTGAGCGGTTTGTCGAGATACAGCGTGGACAGGCTCGGTACGTCGAAACCGGTCAACCACATGGCGCACACAATGGCGATGCGGAAGGGATGTTCTTCTTCTTTGAAGGCTTCGTCCAGCGCCATGCGCTGCATATTGCGAAAGCGTGGCTGGCTACGCATGGATTCGGGCAGTTCCATGCCGTCCTTGATGAGGCGGCGGTGCGGGGTGATGTCCAATTCCCATTTACGAAACTTTTCCACCTCGCCCTGCTCCTCGCTCACCACGACCGCCGTGCGGGTCTCACCCATCCAGTCGATTTGCCGCGTCAGATAGCTCTCCTCTTGCTCGTCGGTAGCCGCCGACTTCTCCGCAGCAAATTCCCTGATGCGCTCTTGCCAGTAGAACTCGATCAGTCGGTGCATCCGCACGCAGGTGATCTTATCAATACACACCAGCATGGCCTTACCTGTCTCCCAGGCTGTTGAGTAGTGCTGCACGAAGTCTCGTGCCACCTGGGCGAGGCGTTTGTCTGCGGTGATGATGTGATAGTCGCGCTTCAGTTCCCGTTCCAGCCGCTGCTCTGTGTCGATGCCGTCGATTTCCAGCTCATCCAGCTTGTCGGCAATACGCTCATTTAGGTCGCCGATGGCCACGCCCAGGTTGTCGCCTCGGGCGTCGTAGTAGAGCGGCACGGTAGCCTTATCTTTCACTGCTCGCTGAAAGTTGTAGGTTGAGACGTAGTTACCAAAGACCTGCCGCGTGATTTCGTCATCCTTGAACAGTGGCGTGCCGGTGAAGCCGATATAGCTGGCGTTCGGCAGGGCATTACGCAGGTTGAGCGCCAGTGTGCCGTACTGGGTACGGTGGGCCTCGTCCGTGATAACGATGATATCGTTGCGTGCGGTATAGCCCCCGCCCTGACCGAGGTCCCGATTGAACTTCTGGATCAGCGAGAAGACGTATGCCTTATGCCGGGCCAACAAGTGGCGCAGGTCCTCGCCGCCGGCGGCCCGGCAGGGGTCCTTGTCGTGATCCACCACCCCGCAGCCGGCGAAGGTCTTGTAAATCTGGGTGTCGAGATCGTCACGGTCGGTCAACACCAGAAAGGTGAAGTTGCCGCCGAGTTTACGGTGTACCTTGCGGGCAAACATCACCATCGAGTAGCTCTTGCCGGCCCCCTGGGTGTGCCAGAAGACGCCCAGCCGGCGCTGGCGGGCCTCTCGTTCACGCACCGCCTCAATAGCCCGGTTGACACCCAGGAACTGGTGATTGCGGGCCAGGATTTTCTTTAGCTCGCCCGAGGACTCGTCAAAGAGAATGAAATTCTCCACCAGGTCCATGAAGTTGTGTTTGTCACAGACACCCTTGAGCAGCGTCTCCATATCCACCACGCCGGGGTCCGTCTCGTCGAGCCGCTTCCACTCGTTGAAGTGTTCGCACTTACTGGTAATGGAATCGAGCTTAGCCTCCGCGCCATTGCCGAATAGGACAATAGCGTTGTGGTGGAACAGGTGCGGAATGGTGTCCCGGTAGTCGGAGTAGTTCCGCTCAAACGCGGTCTGAAGGTTGCGGTGGATGTTCTTGCACTCGATAAACAGCAGCGGCAGTCCGTTGACAAAGCCGACAATATCGGCCCGGCGGTGATACAGGTCGCCCCGCACCCACAACTCGCGCACACACAGAAAGTGATTGTTCTCCGGCTCGTCAAAGTCGAACACCCGCAGGCGTTCCCGCACCAGTTCGTCTTTGTCGTTGCGAAAGGAGACCTGTACGCCGTCACGGATAAGGGCGTATTGCTCGCGGTTGGCGGCGACCGGGGTTTGTGAGGTCACAGGAGTGGTGAGCTGGCGCACGGCATCGGCATAGGCAGCCTCGGGCAGACCCGGATTCAGGGCGCTCAGCCGCTCGCGGAGCGTGCGGGTCAGCACCACCTCGCGGTCGGAGGAGCGGCCCAGCAGGCTATCCGGTCCGAAATCCTCGTTGTTATAGGCATAGACCGACTCCCAGCCGAGCTGGTGTTCCAGATAATCCGCGGTCGTCTGCTGAACGAGCGTGTCTTCGGTGTAGGCTGTCGATGTCATCGCCGCAGCTTATGCCACTATTCGTCTTCATCCGGGAATATCTTTGAGTTGTAGAACGCGTCGATAAACTCCTGGGGCGTCTCGTCAAAGTCCGGGGCAATCCAGATTTGCCCTTTCAGTGCCCCGAGTTTCCGTTTGATCTTCGGCTTCCGATACGGCTCCAGCCGCAGATAGGGTTCGCCAGCCTTGGCGATGACGATTTCCTCTCCCTCCCAGGCCAATTTGCCCAGCTTCGAGAGCTGTGACTTTGCCTCGTGCATATTCACTTTCACCAGGTTCTCCAAGTGGCTGAGCCTATAAGGGGGTCCTGGCTCTCAAAGGAATAGGGTTTGTTGTGCTGGACAGGCATATTAAGCATCCTGAAAGTTTTGCCAAGAGCTTCCTAATTACCTAACAGCAGAACGGACCGTTCCCGTTCAGGGCACAACGGTGTAGGGCAATGGTCGTCCCAAATCCTGATATATCTCAATAACCGCAGCAAGCGCGTCTTTGACGTTATCCAATGCTTCGGACAGAGAGTCCCCTTCTGTGACCAACTCCGGCAACAGAGGGGAAGTGACTGTGTATCCGCCCTCGGGTTGAGGCGTGAGGAGAAGGGGAACTTTGTAGTCCATACAAACCTTCCTTTATATTAGAGGAGCCCATTGCCAGGTTACGCTACGCTAATCTGCGATATTGGACTACATGAAGAATCGGTAATCATAGATATCATTTACGATATCCGGTGAATGCTTGACTACACTAGCAAAAACCTGCGAGTACACGAGTGTAACAGGAAGTGTCTTGTAGAGTGTATTGTTGTTCCAGTCCACTTTTGTCAAAGCAAAAATGCCTGAGCAGGTATCGTGCCACCCCCCTTCCCCGGAAAATCGACGTAGCATGACGGGATGAGGAAGTGGTTTGAGAGCTGCTTCCTTGAAGACAGGTTGTCTGGGGTTTTGTGGGTTTACGCCTAGGACACTACCTTGCGTCCAGAGCAAGCATTCAGATTCTGTTAATGGCTGATAAAGTCCACGCTCTACCGGATAGGCGGCGGCAGGACTTGCGGCAGGGTCTGGTGAGTGTGGCCTATCAACCTTTAGACCGTACCAATCCGTACCTCGTACGACCTGCACAAGCTCAATTTCGGTCTTCCCTCCAAAAGCATCGAATGTTCCTTGTATTTCCTCTTCCTTAAAATGCGTTGTCTTATGGATGAACATCTTGCGAGGTATTCGTCCGTTATGGGCGTTCTGATAGATATGAAGGCTCTTGGAAAGGACAGACTGCATTTCCTGATAACTGAGATAAGGATTGCCTTTGTAGTCGGTTGTGAACTCTTTCGTATCATAGGCAACAAACTCAAAACCGGTACCATCTGGATCAAAGATCTGGCTACAACAAGTCGTATATTCAGGTCCATTCTCCTGTTTCTTAATTGCATAGCTCAGACCGATATAGGCTTCATCCTTGTTACAATCGGCAAGTTTCCATGGAATGCCACCAGCCTTCGCATAAAGGGCTACACTCATACCCCACATAACGTTGGCGCGGCATCGCCGAGTGAATGCGGTATCATTTACGATCTGGATGGGTAAATTGAGCGGAGCAACCTTTGCTTTGATCTGGTCGTGGAGGTTGAACCCTTCATACTCGAAACACGATTTCCACTCCGGCGGCAAATAGATAAGAAGAACATCAAATAAATGTCTTTGGTTAAATAATCCTGCCATAGAGTGAACAATCTTCTCTACGAGTTCCACGCCATTTCTCGAATCAGCAAGAGCATCACATTCTCTGAGCATGTCATATTTCAGGCTATCCGAAGGTGTAATCAGTGGAATGTGGAATACGCGTTCAAATCCTGGGTACTGGATATAATAATTGAGTGCTTCTCGCGGTGTAGCTGGGTTGCCGAGTTCTGACGCAATACGGTCCAGTTTTTCCATGCATCCGGCTGGTGCAAGATAGGCAAGCCTGACATGACCAGGAAAACCAAGCTCAGCACCATAAGGTCCATGTCGCGAGAGACCACGAAGGGGGTGGGTATCGGTCTGGCTCTTGTGAAACAGGAGATGGGGCTCAGGCAGAACTGAGTGCCCAGGCAGACTTGAAGAATTAGGCATTGCCATATCTCCGGCTGTAGGCCGACCGTGTTCCTATCTCAAATGCGGCCCCATATGTCGAATCTTGAAAACAGGCTACCTCTACTACGTTCCCATGTCCCAGCGAGCCCAGAAGGATTTTGATCCATGCGTCCAGAAGACGAAAGGATCGTTTGTTGTAGCGTTTGAGACTGAGCTGGCGCAGAAAATCACGCGCTTCCTGCCTTCTTGTGAGGGGTCTGATCCAGATATCAGGTCTGAGCAGAACCCAAAGGTTATCTCCCCAATCCTCAAGGTGAATTGATACTGCTTCTGCCCAAGTCACGCCTGGCAAGCCTGGCACACTACCAGTAATCGTGTTTTGGCTCATAGAACTAAGAACATTTCGTAAATCGGCGAAAGCCTCATTTCCAGAAGCGTCGGCTCTTACGACAGCGTAGTAATTTTTGGCTCTCCGTCGGATTAGTAGAGGCTTACCTGAGCAAGTCGCCGTGACTAATGCCTCTTCAAAGAAAGACTTAAGAATTGAGGAATAAGCAACTCTTTCTTTCATCTCGTTACTAAACTCAAAAGGCTGAAGCGATTTTATTTTTTTATCTGTAAGAACTTTAAGAACCTCTGCTTCGTCTCCCCAAAACAAAATCCTATCTGTATAGCTCAGAATAGCGTTCGGTGACTTTTCGATCACCTTTTCTTTCATCTCACTAAAAGTAATAGAGTCACAGAGGTCAACTGTCCCACACTGCTCGGGTGTTTTTATTATTGGTAAGGCATTCGTGCGAAGAATTGGATACTGTTTGCCTGGGGAAGGCAACGGTATTGAAACGCTCGCAACTTTAGCCGTTCTTACTTTGTTATCGAGTAATTGAGGTTTTCCCTCCACTTGTCGCCAAATTCTAGAGAGCATTTCGTCGAACGTTCCTGTCTCAACGATATTCGCCTGTACTCCCTTATTTCGTGCTTCTTCGAGTAATTCCTCAATGCTTTCCGCTGCCTCACAAATTCGAGGGACTGTCCAGAAAAAACCGTAGGGGAATGCATTATTTTGGTCCATTGCTTCCCGAAACATGGTCATGACATTGTTATCCCGTCCGCTATAGCCAGACACAATCAAGCCATACCTTGTGGAAGCAGCAAGAAAGCATTCCTGAAGTTTAGAATCGTTGTCTCGCAAATCTTTCGCGAGATTCTTAATGCTTTGGTAACGAAAATCGCCGTGAATCTTTGCATAAAATGGAAAGCGTTCTGAGTTTAGAGCATTTAGAGCAGCGTATGATCCTTCGAGGTGAAACACGGACAGATTTTTTCTGCTCACATTCGCATAGGAAGTTTCGATAACTTCATCAAAGTTTGTAGTAAAGATGATTTTTATCTTTCCCATTTCGAGTAATGCCGCGAGGGCACGGTGACCGACATTCAGGGATACTTTATCTCCAGAGAGGGCTTCGTTGATATAATTTTGTTGCGCAGCGTAGTTATCACCAAAAGTAAGATTAAAATAGAAAGAATATTCTTCCGGACTACCCGAGGTTGGATAGCCTTTACTGTCCATGTAAGTCTGAATTTTTTGTTTTACAGCTTTGTTGTTGATATCGTGTAATTGTAAGTCTTGATTTTCGTGTAGACAGTAATGGTGAAGTTTCAAGTCCCAAATGATATCGGTGGCGGTCGGCAGCCCAGCCGAACGCGAAGTTCCGGCACCTAAGAACCACATTAGATGTTGAGCATTTTGTAAATAGTGTTGTAGAAAGTTTTCCACAGATTCGTGATGCGTTTGATCCCTCATATCGCCACTTCCCCACTCATCAGCCGCGGCAGTAGCAAGTCTCGGGCTATAGTAAGTTGTTAGTTGTGTAACGCTAAGCTCTTCAATTGAGCACAGATCGGTTTCATGGAATTGTTAAACAGTTCCAATACAGCTTTGGCAGGGTGATTGAACTCTGACTTAAGAAGAAATTTCCAATCGGCTCTTGGCATCTTCGATCCTTCTCGAACTGTTTTTGATGCCAAAGAAACAAATTCATCACTTGAGAGTAGCAACAGAACATAATGATAGAAAAGTCTGTTTGTTGCCCGGATCACTATAGCATCCGATGAAGTTATGCCGCCGACGAGAGTGAATCCCACTTTATGAAAATAGGGTCGAATCTTCCCAAATAGGATGTCCCCCTCGGTAAATTTGAACTTACTGCTACTGATTTTAGCAGCAGTCCCCCAATCACTTAAAGTAATCGAGCGTCGTGGGATATGTTCGAGCCCGATGTATGCATTCTCGGGAGGTAGAGTCTTAGGATCGATAGACTCACGAATATCTGTGCAGAGGTCGAAGAGCCGTTTTCTCTCCCACCCCTCCGGCACCCCATCCTTAACCTTGACGTGCTCATGCCCAGGGAACCGAAGCCGCACGAACCACTCCTTGTAGAGCAGACGCGCCACCTGTTCCAGCAATTGAATCCGCCGCCGGTTGTTTTCAATCAGGTCGTCGTAGGCGGAGAGGATGGAGGCGATGCGGGTTTGAGTGCCAAGTGGAGGCACCATTACCTCAACCTTGGCCAGTTTCTCACGAGGGAGATGCTTAATAGTTGCCCCCGTGAAGAGTGGGGCTAGGTGCCCCGTCCGTCCTATATAAAGCAGATAGTAGAACAAGAACTCGCTAAGCAAACAGCTATGGGAGCGAATGCGGTGTAGGGCCTTTTGGATCATCATGCCCGGCTTCTGCCCTTTCCAGAGCGCACATCTCCCTGGTTCACCTCCCTCACACATAACTATGTCGCCGCTCTTTAAGCCGTACCGATCCAACTCATGGTGCTCAAATCGCATCTCTCGGAGATCGTCTAAATCGAAGCTGCCCCATCGGACATTCACGTTGGCCAAATAGGGCAATAACTCGCCTTTGTTCTTCTTCTGATCCAACATCTTACCCAGGCAGAAGTCTGCTACGACTTCAAGGGGCTTCTTCTCCCAACTCATCCCCTCAACTCCTCAAACTCTTGGCGAGGCAGACGTGACTGGCGGATGATGGAACTTAACGTACCGCGACGAATTTCCCGGTGGCTGGGAACTAAAACCGTAGTCGTGCTTTCTGTCGTGCGCCGCTGCATGACGATGTGGCTGCCTCCTCAGTAAAGTGATGGCGTTCTAGTATCCGGCAGACTTCCCGACCAGAATAGGCTTTCAGCTTACCCAACCGTGATCTCCACGTTGGTGACATAGACTTCTGAGTGCAGCCGCTCTGCTATCTCTTCGGGGGAGGCACACTCGAAGAACAACTCAAGGGCCTCTGTCAAATTTTCACGCGCCTCACTGACGGTGGCTCCCTGGCTGGCTACGTCGAGCTCGGGGCACAGGGCAACGTAGCCCTCGCCATCACGTTCAATAATTGCGGTCAGTGTTTTTGTCATCACTCCACCTCGAAGGTATATTCAAAGCGCTGTATAACACCCTCGCGCTCCAGTTGATTCAGCGTGCCGGCTTCTTCTTCCAGCACTTCACGCAGCAGGCTGAAAGCGCGGGAAAAGTTCCTGAATCGGTAGTGCCAGCGCACTTCTTCCGTCATTGCATTTCTCCCGGCGTCGTGCCTATGCCGTATAGTCTCTTCTCGATTGCCAAGTATTAGAGCCAATAACGGTGCCGTGTAGCCACCCGTCATTCCTGCGAAAGCAGGAATCCAGGTCTCCAGCCCCATCGACTTCTGGATGCCGGATCACGTCCGGCATGACGAGAACGTACTGGCACAGCTACAACTCATCGTGAAACGCTCTAGCCCCCTTATGCTAATACCTTCCATCCTGGCATCATATCCCCAACTCCTCAAAATTCTTCTTGATGGTTGCGGCCAGACTGACGGCCTCGGCGTTGAGGTTTTCCAGTTCGGTGTGAATACCGCGCAGGGCTTCTCTGAAGTCGAAGTCCTCGTCTTCTTCTTCGGGCGCGACGCCGACGTAACGGCCTGGGGTCAGGCTCCAGTCGTTGGCTTCGATCTCGGCCCGGTCCACCAGCTTGACCAGCCCGTCTACGTCGCACAGCTCGGCCTCGGGGAAACGCTCGGTCAGCCAGTGGGCCTGTCGCCAGAAATAGCGTACCTGTTGGAGCTGTTCGACTGCACGCTGGCGCGCCTCATCCACGGCTTTGCGGGTACGGCTGAGATCGCGGCGCGACTTGGCGTCAGCCGCGTCTTCGCAGGCTTCGCTCAGACGGGAGGCTAGCTTGTATATCAGGTCGGCCTGCCGGGCCAGGTCGCGGCTGGATTCGGCCAGCGGGGCAAGGCGTTCGACAGTGGGCCGGGGGGTGCTGACAGATGATTCATCAAGCGCCAATTCTTCACTGGTGCGTTGAAACGCCTGCACATCGGTGTGAAATGAGGTCAGCGCTGCGTCCAGTTCTTTTTGAAGGTCGGCTATGGTGGTGTCATCTGTCAGGGTATTGAGGAGAGGGTGCAGGACCTCGTTCAGCGCGTCGAGTGTAGCGGCGAAGCCGGGGAGGGCTGGCGGCGTTTGACCGTTTTGGGCTTGAGAGTTGAAACAGGCGGCGGCGTGGTCAAGGGCGCGGCGGCAGTAGTTGGATACCAGGTTGAGAAACTTGTCGGTCTGGCCGCGATACAGCCAGACAATGGCCAGGAGGTTTTGCTGCTGCTCGGGGCTGAAGTCGTATATCTTGCGCGTGACCTTGCGGTAGACATTGCGGGCGTCGATCATCAGCACCTTGTCGCGGTGTTCCTGGGGCTTGGCGCGGTTCAGAAACCAGAGCTCGCAGGGAACGGTGCGGGTGTAGAAAAAATTGGAGCGGATGGCGATCATGATGTCCACGTCGCCGGTCTCGACCAGCTTCCGGCGGACCTTGGCCTCATTGCCACCGGCGCTTGACGCCTGTGAGGACATGACAAAGCCGGCCCGGCCCGTCTCGTTCAGATAGCCGTAGAAATAGCTGATCCAGACATAATTGCCGTTGGAGACCTTGTCCTTCTTGTTCACGCCGGGCAGGCCGAAGGGCAGGCGGGGGTCCTTTTCGACCTTGTCGGCGTCAATCTCATCCACGTTGAAGGGCGGATTGGCCATCACGTAGTCGGCCCTGCCGGCCAGTTCGTGCGGGTCTTCGTAATAGGTGATGGCCTGCTGAACGTTCCCTTCGAGGCCGTGGACGGCCAGATTCATCTTGGCCAGCCGGATGGTGGTGGTGTTCTTCTCCAGACCACGAAAGGTCAGTTGCTCGGTGGGGCTTTGGCCGTGCTCTTCGACCGTGCGTGCGCTCTGGACGAACATGCCGCCCGAGCCGCAGGCCGGGTCGAGTACGGTGCCGCGCTGGGGGTCGAGCACATGGGCGATGAGCGAAACTAGGGAGACGGGCGTGAAGAATTCGCCATTGTCGTGGGCCTTCTGGTCGGCGAACTGGGTCAGAAAATATTCGTAGATACGACCAAAGACATCGCCGGACACCTGCTTCAGTTCGTCCGGGTTGAGGAGGCGCAGGATATCTCCGAGGGTGGTGTTGTCCAGCTTTTGATACTCGTTCTTGGGCAGGACGCCGCGCAGGCTGCCATAGTTCGACTCAATGGAGTCCATCGCGTCCACGATGGCCTTGGCGCGGTCCGCGCCGTCGGGCAGGGCCACGAGGTAATCGAACTGCGCCTCATGGTTCAGGAAGATGGCGCTCCGCTGGGAGAAATCTTCCTTGGTGAGCGCCCGCCTCTTGCCGCCCCGGCTCGGCAGGGTGGGTTCGATCTCCTCCCTGGCCGTGAGATAGCGGCTGTAGGCGTGACGTAGGAAGACCAGCCCCATGACGGGCAGGAAGTATTCGTTGCTGGCGTACTCGGAGTTGGCCCGCAGGGTGTCGGCTGCGCTCCAAAGCCGGCGTTCGATGGCCTCGATATGTTCGAGTTGGAACATATGCGCCGCTTACAGTGGGTGCTGTGACAGGAACTCCTTGAAGACGCTGAGAAACGGCTCGCGGGCCGAGGACACAAAACCGTGTCCGGCGTTGTCGAAAATGGCCAGTTGCGCGTTTGGAATCTCCCGGGCCAGAATCTCTGAATTGGCCGCCGGGATCAGCACGTCGTCACGCCCGGTGGCGACCAGGGTCGGGGCGCTGATCTCCTTGAGCTGCCGGTACACGCGCAGCGTCATGGTCGCATCCAAGTGACGCTTGTAAGCAAAGAAAGGGGTGGAATGTTCCAGCACGCGGCGCATGGTGGCTTCGAGTTCCTCCCGGTGGGCGGCGATATATTCTTCTGTGTAGGACAACTTCCAGCCCTCACGAACGGCTTCCTCCGGCGTCTGTCCGGCGCGGCCTTTGAGCGCTTCCATGGATTCCGGTGGGGCAGGGACGGAGTGCTTGCCGCCCGGGGTGGTACAGCCCAGGGTCAAACTCGCAACGTGCGGCTGGTGGTGAATGCCGATTTCCTGGGCAATCATGCCGCCCATTGAAATGCCGAAAACATGCGCGCGCGGAATGTCGAGCGCACTCAGCAGACCCACGGCATCGCTGGCGAACAGCGCAATGGAGTAGGGCTCGTCCGGTTTATCCGACTGCCCGGTGCCTCGGTTATCATAGGTGATGACCCGATAGTCGTCGGCCACGCGCGCAACAAATTCCCGGTCCCAGGCCGCCGCTGGCCCGCCCAGCCCCATGATGAGCAGCAGCGGCTGCCCCTGACCCTGACTCGTATAGTGCAGATTGATCCCATTCACCTGTGCGTATGCCATACTTTTCCTCCTTTGTGTGAACGTCTTATCCAGTTGCGGGGAGAAGCGCAAATCGGGGAGCGGGCGCTATTTGCCGATGCGTGCGGTTTGGTATAGGTCCATAGTCTATGCAAACGGCTGTTTTCGAGCCTCCCGCTATCCGTCAGGCGGTGAAGGAGTTGTCCCGTATATCGACGCTGCGGGCCGTCTACCATCTGGCTGAAGTCTGGGGTGTGATAGGGCTGGCGGTCTGGCTGAGCGGCTGGGTCTTGCCTCCATCCACGGGCGTCTGGGGAGCGTGTGTCTACATCGGCGCGGTCGTCGTGATTGCCGCGCGGCAGCACGCCCTGATGGTCCTGGTGCACGAGGCGATTCATAAACGCATCTCGCGTACGGGATGGGTCAACGATGCGCTGCCCCGTGTGGCCGCGGCGTTTCCGGTCTTTATCTCGCTCTCGAAATGGCGCTTCATCCACCTCTATCACCACCAGTATACGCATACCAAAGACGATCCGGACCGGGCTATCTATGCCCGCTATCCCCTGGGTAGCGGACCGTTCTTGCGGCTCCTGGCCCGAGACGTGAGTGGTCTGAACGTCATCTCGACGCTGAAGTATTTTATTGATCTGCCCTTTGTGACGCGAGCTTTTAACCGGAAATTTTTGGGTGAGGAGCGCGCCGGCCGCTATCGGCAGATCGCTGATATGGGCCTGTTCTCGATCTTTTGGGCGGCGGTGTTAAGCGCTGGTTTTGTCCTGTGGGGGTGGGAATTTGGGAAATACCTGGTGCTGTACTGGCTCGTCCCGTACTGCACGGTGACCCAGGTCTTCTTTCGCATTCGGGGGGCGATTGAGCACGGCAATGTGCCCGACCCTGAGAACGCCTACCAACAGACGCGGACCTATTTCATGCCCGCGGTCTTGCGCTTTTTCTTTGCGCCCAAGCAGGTGAACTACCACCTGGAGCACCACCTGTATCCCTCTGTGCCTTTCTATAATCTCCCCCGGCTGCACGCGGTTCTCAGCCGCGCGATCTATCCTGCCGAGTCCGGCTACTGCGAGCCGTTCTCCGCCGGTCTCAAAAAATTGGTCTACGGATAGGGGGAAGACAGACTCTCGACAAAAAACGGGGCAGCCGTATGGCTGCCCCGTGTCTCTGCGTTTGTCTACGATTTTCTACAGATCATACGCCCGGGCCGCATTATCGCCCAGGATATTCTGCTGGTCGGGTGGGGGGAGTTCCTTGATCCCATTCTGTAAGGTGTTGAGGGCATCCGGGAAGCCGTCAAAATGGGGGAAATCGGTGGACCAGAAGAACTTGTCCGATCCCCAGCGCGCGGCAGCCGGCGAGATCATGCTCTCATCCACATCACAGCCAACCCAGACCTGACGGCGGAAATACTCGCTCGGCGGACGCTTACAGGCGGTCATGAAGCCGCTGTGTTCCCACTTGCTATCCATCCGTTCGATAAAATGCGGCACCCAGCCGGCCCCAACCTCCAGAACCAGCAGTTTGAGATTCGGAAAGCGTTCCAGGGTGCCACCCTCAAACATGCTGACAAAGGACGCCTGGATATCAAAGCCCAGGGTGACTGACAGGAAATAGAAGGGTGAGCCGTGAAAGGTGGTATGGTCATACCAGGAACTACCGTGAAAGTCGGGCCGCGCAATCACGTGCAGGCCGACCGGCATCTGAATATCCTCGGCAACGGCCCAGAACGGATCGTAGGTCGTATCGCCATAGGCTTTCCCGTTTGCGGGATAGGGGGTGAGCATGACGGCCTTCAGCCCTAACTTGGCTGCGCGTTTCAGCTCAACAATGGCGGCCTCGGGGTCCATGAGGGAGATGTGTGCGACTCCGTATAAGCGATTAGGGTCGTGGTTGCAGAAATCGGCGATCCAGTCGTTGTACACGCGGTTATACGCCAGGGCGAGCCCGGGGTCGTTGACCTCGCCTTCCCACAGCAGGCCGATCGTGGGAAAGAGTACGGCCGCGTCAATACCATCGGCGTCTAACTGCTTGACCCGCTCATGCGGGTCGTAGGCCCCCTTGGGACCATCCATATACAGTTGGTCTTTGGAGAAGACGAGCTCGCCGGGCTTGCCAAAACCGGAGGCAACGCCCATCCCCCTGATGGTCGGAGAAACCTTGCCGTCAATGACCAGCGACTCCCAGCCTTCTTCATCTTTGACGAGGTGCAAGGCGCGCTCTTTGTATTTTGACTCAAGGTTCTCCTTCCACAAATTGGGCGGCTCTAAGATATGACCATCGGCGTCAATAATTCTTCCGAGTTGCATTGCGCGTCCCTCCTTGCACGTATAGACTTTGCCCTGCTTCTAGCCCACTTTGCTCCAGATTACAAACCGTCTTGCGCTTTTTGTGGAGGGTGATGAGAGGGAAGGACTACCCCCGCCGGGAATCGAACCCAGACCCCAGGTTCCGGAGACCTGTGTGATATCCATTTCACCACGGGGGCGCGGTCGGTACAGTATCACATACCAGTAGAGAAGCAATGTTGTGGGGGGGAGCAGCGGGCAGGGGACGCGGTCGGCAGGTGGTCTCAACGGTGGATGCAATGGCTAAGAGAGGAGACTACTGTTCCCCCCTCTCAATCGTCAACATGGCGTCGTCATCATACAGCCGGTTGTCGAGGTATAACTCAGGGTAGCGAGTCTGCGTTTCCAGACTTTCGTCCACTACACCGCTTAGGGTTTCATCCGCATCGTCCTCGGGATCGCTGCCGGCCGCCAGATTACCTCCGTACAGCTCGGGGTAGCGCATCCGGAGTTCCAGATCCTCGTCTACACTGTCGGTTGTATTTTCTGCTTCTTCGTCGCCGCTCTCTAACCCGAAGTCTTCGCCAAAGAGCGAACCTGAAGAGTCCGGGCGAATAGAATAGAGGGACTGGGACAGTCCGTTCGATGCAAAGAAGAGCAGCAGAGTAAGCGTACTGACCAGTGTCTTCATGTCAGAATCCTCCGTATGACGTTCTGTCCAGGGCGAAGGGTGACACGCACAGCGGATAACCGAGACGCGGACGTCTCGACCGTGGACGCTGGAGGTGCGTGGACGAGCAGGCAGCCCCTCAGCCGGACATGCACCTTTTTCCCGGCGCCATAGCCTTTGACAATAACGCGCTGGCCGGATTGGAGTTGTCGGAGGTCTGGAATCTGAGACCGATGAACCAGACACTCAACACCACTCAGGCGCGACGGGTCTCCTTGTAAAATAAGGGCGACCTGTCCTGAATCATCTTGTTCAATACGCGTGATCTGACCCGATACCTGGATGACCTTATCCCGATATTTTTTATCCGCAACCGTACGGTCGGTGCGAAAGGTCTGATAGAGGAATGTGGCTGAGGTTCTGAACTCAGGCTTTTGTTCGAGCTCAACAGTTTGCCGATCCGTCGTACGGAAAAACAAAACGATGATAAGAAAGAGGAGGGGAATCGCTATAAATCGCATACGCTTCACTGGGGCTCCCCAAAAGTAAGACATTCCTGTCGGTCGGGTCAAGAGAGGCGGGGGCGGCAGAGGAGAAGGGTATACCCCGAGACAGGTTGGAGTGGTGCGTCAGCCTGTTGGCTCTGTTGCCATGAGCGTTTCAATGTCCTGGAGAAGCCGGACTACAGATTCCGTGTCATCGCCCCGGTAATAGCCGCGGATGCGTCGCTGCGAGTCAATCAGCACGAAACGGTTGCTGTGCACAATGGGCTCGTGGGTCGTCAGGCGGGGATCGTTCGGTGCGAGGGCTTCCACGCCGAGCCGAAAGCCCTCGCGGATTAACGCATACATGGCCGTTCGGTCGCCGGTCAGGAAGAGCCAACGCTGGTCGTCCGCGCGGTAACGCCGCGCATAGACTTGCAGCACCTCGGGCGTATCCCGTTCCGGATCGACACTAAACGAAAGAAAGCGGACCGGCTTGGGACGCAGGGTCGTTTGCAAGCGGGCCATCCGTTGACTGAGGAGGGGGCACCTGCCCGGACAGTGGGTGAAGATGAAGTTGGCTACCCATATGGACCCGGTCAGGTCGGTATGACCAAAGGGCTGTCGGGTTCGCTCGATCAGCGAAAAAGCAGGGACTTTTCCCAGGATGGGAAGTCGCCCAGGCAGGGCAGACTGAGAGGAATCTGAGAAGAGAGAAAAGACGCCGTAGCCGACAACAAAGGTAAGGACAAGACCCAGCGCGCCCCAGATTATGCGCTGTGAGATGGGCTCTGGAGCGGCGCTTGAAAGTCTGTCCGGCACCGTAGGCTAGTGGTCAGCCGGTTCGCTGACCGCAGCCGGCTCGGTTGGCGTATACGTCCTGCTGGTCGAGGTCAGGTCCGGCAGGAGCATGATGATGAGAAAGACACAAATGGCCATGGGGGTCAGCGCAATCACGCTGAGCGTCGTGCGCTCAAAGCGCAGATGCATGAAATACAGCGCGACGAGGAGCGCCTTGGCAACCGCGAGGATGACAAGCAGGGAGCCCGCGGTGAGTTTGTCGGAAACCAGGGGTGGGACCATCAACTCAAGAATGGTCAAAATGGTGAGAAACACCATTATTGCGAGATAATTCGGTTCGACGTGGTCAGCGTGTGCGGCAGCTTCGTTTGCCATCGTGTTTCCCTCTACAGCAGGTATACAAAAGTAAAAACCAGGATCCAGACCAGGTCCACAAAGTGCCAGTACAGGCCGACAATTTCTACCGGGCTAGAATTTTCGCCTAAGAACCTCCCATTCATACCGGTAAAGAGCACGCACGTCAGATACACCACGCCGCCAAAGACATGGCAACCGTGGAAGCCGGTCAGAATATAGAAGGTCGTGCCAAACAGCGGAGCGCCCCAGGGGTTGCCACTCATGGTCATGCCGATATGGGTAAGGTGCGTCCATTCATAGGCCTGAAGCCCTAAAAATATGGTCCCGCCGATAATGGTCAGGAGGAGGTACTTCCGAAAATTCGGCAGGTCGCTGTGTTTTGCCGCGGACAAGGCTTTGACCATGGTGAAGCTGCTGACAATGAGCAGAAAGGTCATAAACGCGGTGAGATTGATGCCCAGGGCGTCGATCGGGTTGGGCCAGTCCGGACTGCTGGCACGCATGGCTCCATACCCGGCTAACAGGCCGCCAAAAGACATGGCGTCACCCGCCAGAAAGACCCACATGCCGAGCTTGCCCCAGCTCTCCGGGGTGACGGGCGACTCTGCCGGCTGCTGGGCATGGGCGTGAGAATCAACAACAGCTTCGCTCAAGATTGCTCCTCCTTTGGGACCGATACTTCCCGAAGGGATGGTAGCGTTCCCTGTGCTCGATGCGAGCGATTCGTCTTCCAATAGCGATAAAAAATCCAGCCGCCAATGGAACCAAAAACGACGAAGGGCATAGTCATCAGAAAAAAGGCACTGCGTAACATGCCTTGCGTCACCTGCTCATTCGCGCCGGACAACAAAGTCTGACACATTGCGCAGCCTTGCGCTAGGGCCTCCTGAGGCAGGCCACCAACGTAACCGGCTGCCAGAAGGGCTGGCGCTGCAATACCGAACGGGCGAGAGATACAAGAGAGAATTCGAGCGCGCATATGCCACGTTTAATTCAAATACACCAGCGGGAAAAGGACGACCCAGACCGCACCGACGTAATACCAATACATGCTACATATTTCGACACCGATATGGCGCTGCTGAGAGAATTTCCCGCGTCTGGCCTGCAACAGCACGATGCCGAGCCAGAGGACGGCGGCAAGGACGTGCAGGCCGTGGCAGCCGATCAGCGTATAAAAGGTCGCACCATACATGCCGGTTGAAATGGTGAGTCCGTCGTGGACCAACTGCACCCACTCAAAGCCTTGCACCCCAAGAAAAATGCTCCCCAGAAATGCCGTAATCGCGAGCCAGCGTACGAATGGCTGCTGTTGGTCGGCTTGAATGCAGCGCATGGCCCTCCACATGGTGTAACAGCTGAGCAGCAGGAAGGCGGTATTCACCCAGGTGATGCCCACGGGCAGGTATAAATGGCCTGACGGCCAAACCGGACTCCCAAAACGAAAGACCACATAGGCGCCGATCAAGCCGGCAAAAAACATGGTCTCTGCCCCAATCAGCATCAGCATCCCCATACGGGCATTACTGACCGGCGGTCGTGGAATGCTGGGTGGGGGTGGGCCACCGCCATAGCCGGGCACGGCTACCAGCGCTTCTGTGGTTTCGTGGGTCGATGGTTGAGAAGCCGGAAGTCCGGCTGCGAGGGCTGATCCGCGTGGCATAGACACTGCCTCTCTCAGGCACAGGCTACGCAAAGATAATGAAACACGTCGTTGCAGCAATATACAGCACAATAAAAAACGCGAGCTTCTTGCCGAGTGAAGAATTTTCTTCCTGTCGCTCGGCGCGGGTCACTAATGGCATTGGTATATCCCGTTTTCAGATCATACTGATACCTATAGGGGCAGCTTATCGAGAGCCATGGCTGTCAGCAAGACTGGCAAATAGACCAGTGAAGCAAACATGAGCTGACGGGCTGAGTCGCGCGAACGCGTACGTGCCAAACGGATACCATACCACAGAAACAGGCAGCCTAGCCCAAACGCGATGATAAAATAGCGCGGGCCGGCCATACCGACCAAGGTCGGGAGGAGGCCCACTGCTAGCAGGGCCAGACAGTTGAGTACGACCTGACGGCCTGTACTTTTTCCATCCGGCTCAATCACGGGCAAAAGCCGGAAGCTGGCCCGAGCATAATCTTCTCGATACAGCCAGGCAATGGCGAGCGAGTGGGGCATTTGCCACAAAAACATGATGGTGAACAAAATCCAGGCTTCGATCCCCAGCGTCTCATTGACTGCGGCCCAGCCTATGACCGGGGGGAGAGCACCAGGGACGGCACCCACAATACCGCATAAGGAGGTTTTCTTCTTCAGCGGAGTGTAGGCGAACAAATAGCTGATAGTGATAAAGGCGGTGACCAGGGCGCTTAACGGATTCACCAGCAGCATGAGGTAGAGGAGGCCGATCATAGTGAGGGCTGCACCAAAGACTAAGGCATCCAGGGGTTGCAGCCTACCATCAGGCAACGGACGCGTCCTGGTCCGTTCCATCAGGGCGTCGGCTTCACATTCCATGAGCTGGTTGAGTGCCAGGGTACCGCCGCCAGCCAGGGCCGTCCCAATCAGCGTATGCAAGAGCAGCGTGTAGTTGAGGACGAGCCAGGAGCCCAGATAAAAGCCCACGGTTGTCGTGACCAGGATCATACTGACCAGCCGTGGCTTGGTCAACTCGACAAAGGCGGCCAGCCGCCGCAGGCGCGGCAGGTCGCAGGCGACTGTCTGTGTTTGCTGTATCATACGGTGACCCGCTCCGAAAAAATGGGTGACGCGGCCTCCTCAGGACTGCGCCCGATACGATAGGCCCGGAGGGTGAACCGGACACTGGTGACCAGCATGAATGCTCCGACGATGACGTGACTGGTTGCGAGCAGGACCGCCTGCGCTGCCAAGGGGCCATGTGGAGCTATATATTTCATGACATAGGTAAAGAGACCCAACCCGACCTGGAGGAGGAGAAGCCGGCGCAACAGGATTCCTGAGCGCAGCAAAGGACGCTGGGTGATGTGATATTGTTGGACGTGATCAACGAGGAGAAAGGTCACGATAAAGACCGCAACGGCCCCCAGGATATGAAGGCTCAGGCCAGTCCCGGTATGGCGGAAGAGCGCGCCCAGAATCAGCTGGCCGTAGATCAGGCCGACCGTGAGGAGGCCGAGCTGCTGTACTTTTTTCGTGTCGCCCGAGGGCGGCTCCGGTCGGCCTGTCCGCCATTCCGCAGAAGTCAACAGGCTAATACTGGCAATGAGGGCAAAAAACGCCTGGGCCAGGCAGGCATGGATAATAGCGATTTTTTGCTCAATCAGCACCACGCGCAGCCCACCCAGGACTCCCTGGAGTGTTACCGCGGCCAAGGCAATAAGACCCAACCGGCGGAGCCACTGACGTTGCTCCGTGAGCCAGAGGACAACCGCTAGCACAACCGTGAGTAAGCCTACTGTTGCACCCAACAGGCGATGACTATGTTCGTAGAAGATCCCTCCCACCATCTTTGACCACGGGTATAAGAACATATTATGGCCGAAGGTTGTCGGCCAATCAGGCACCACCATACCGACCTTGAGGCTGGTGACCAGACCACCAAAAAACAACAGCGGGAGGGTCATCGCTGCTGTCAGGACAGCAATCCGGTGAGACCAAACAGAGTCGTGATCAAGAGCAGCCAAGACAGTCTCCTGGGCGAAAACACGGGCGTGCGCTGTCACTCAAACCCGGCTACCCTCCCAAGTACGGTGGAAACGACCGGGCAGGGCGCCAGACGCACGGCCTCACCCTACACTACTGTGAAGCCGTGACAGCTTCGGGTCCGAGTTTCCGGTCCTGAGGCAACCAGTCTTCTTGGACCAGGGGCGAACTATATTCATACGGACCGCGATAGACCGTGGGCGTTGTCTCGAAGTTGCCGTGGCCCGGAGGAGAGGGGGCAGTCCATTCAAGGGTGTTGGCCTCCCACGGATTCTTATCCGCTTTTTTCCCGGCAATCAGGCTCCAAATAAAATTGGCGAAAAAGATAAGCTGCGAGAGGCCCAGGCAGAAGGCACTCATGGTGATGAACACATTCCACCACTGCATATCGTGCAGAAATTCATACTGCAGGGGGTTATAGATACGCCGCATGTGGCCGCCCACACCCAGAAAATGCATGGGGAAAAAGGCACAGTTGAAGAAAATATAGGTCAGGGCAAAATGCACTTTGCCCAGGGTCTCGTTCATCATCCGGCCAAATATTTTGGGGAACCAATAGTAGAGGGCGGCAAACATGCCGAAAATGATGCCGGCTACCACATAGTGGAAGTGGGCAACAATAAAATAGGTATCGTGGATAAAGATATCGACCGGTGTCGAGGCCATGTAAATGCCGCTTAAGCCCCCAATCACAAAGTTGGAAACAAAGCCCAGGGCGAAGAGCATCGGACTGGTGAAACGGATATTGCCGCCCCAAAGGGTCCCCAGCCAGTTGAACGTCTTAATGGCGGAGGGAACGGCAATGACCATCGTTGTCAGCATAAAGGCGGTCCCCAGGACGGGATTCATACCGCTGACAAACATATGGTGCCCCCAGACGATCCAGGACAGGAAGGCCAGGGCCATCATGGAAAAGGCCATGGCCTTATAGCCGAAGATCGGTTTACGGGAAAAGGTGGACAGGATATCGGATGTGACGCCCATGGCCGGCAGCACGAGGATATACACCTCGGGATGACCGAAGAACCAGAACAAGTGCTGCCATAAGATGGGCTCGCCGCCACCGCCCGGCATAAAAAAGCTCGTTCCCATTGTCCGGTCAAAGAGCAGCATCCCCAGGGCGGCCGTGAGAACCGGCAGAGCGAGCAGCAGCAGAATGGCAGTGACAAACAACGACCAGATCACCAGCGGCATCCGGAACCAGGTCATGCCTGGCGCACGCATATTCACGACTGTGGTGATGTAGTTGATCGCCCCCATGAGAGAGGAAACACCCAAGATCAACAGGCTGATAACCCACAGATCGGCGCCCGTATCGACCCCGCTCAGGGTTGGGTCTGCCGAGAGGGTGGCATACATGGTCCAGCCGCCGGCCGCGGCGCCCCCTTCCACAAAGAAGCTGTAAACGATCATGATTGTGGCTGGAACCGCTGTCCAGAAAGACAGCATATTCAGCACGGGAAAGGCCATGTCGCCGGCACCGATCATCAACGGAATGAGGTAATTCCCAAACCCGCCGACCATAAACGGCATCACGACAAAAAAGATCATAATCGTCGCGTGCATGGTAAAGACGGAGTTGTAGAAGGCGGGGTCCATATGGGCGCCAGCCACGGAACCCAGTGATTTGGCAAAGTTTGCGCCTGGATAGGGATCGACATATTCGCTCAGGCCCTCGACCGCGCCGACCGTGCTGTCCTCGTCCGCTGGATACATAAAGGGCTCGGAGATCCAACTGGTGAAAGGCACTGGGGTCTCTGGCCAGGCGAGTTCCCAGCGCATCATCATGGCCAAGAGACCACCGACAATAAGCATGAGGATGCTGGCGAACAGAAACTGGCGGCCAATCATCTTATGGTCGGTCGAAAAAATATAGGTACGAATAAACCCGAGTTCGTGATGCTCTGCGTGTGCGTCGTGTGCGGCAGCTGCTCCTGCTTCACTCATTGACTCTCTCCTGTTTTGATCCTGTCCGGATGCTGTGTCTGTGGTCCCACCATTCAGGGTCAACTACTCAGTTGCTTCTTGAGCGGCGCCGTCAGCCGCCCCTTCCGTCGCACTCATAGCTTCTTCAGGGGATGGAGCGGCTTCAGCCTCTGGCTCGTCCATGGGCTCAGCATCCATGGCTCCACCGCTAGCCAAGACTTCCTCAGTTGTTTCCGCCGCACTGGAAGCGCTGCCGTTTGTTTCGGCAGGCGGCCAGCGCTCGTTGTACCAGGCGGCGTAGTCTTCCGGCGTATCGACGTAGAGCATCCCCTTCATCCCTGAATGGCCGAATCCGCACAGTTCCGCGCAGGGTGCCTCATAGGTGCCGGCCTTATCCGCCTGGAACCAGGCTTCGATGAACCGGCCGGGTAGCATATCTTGCTTGAAGCGCAGGTGGGGCATAAAGCGGCTGTG
>WTHD01000249.1 GCA_011523265.1 Candidatus Binatota bacterium | reverse complement strand
TTTGATATCTATCTGAACGGCAACGCATTCTGGCGCAACGTACCTGCCAACATCTGGCGCTACAAGCTGGGCGGCTATCAGGTGCTCAAGAAGTGGTTGTCGTATCGGGAACGGGGAGTTTTGGGGCGGGCGCTGAGGCCGGAAGAGGTGTTGTATTTTGCGGAGGTGGCGCGGCGGATTGGGGCGATATTGGCGGTAACGAATACGCCAGTGGTGTCGGATTACGCCTGAGGCTAATCTGACCTACGGGTGAGCTTGCCCCGTACTTGATACGGGGTCGGGATGGGTTTCCCCGGACCCGAGGCTCTACCATTCATGAATTGCCCCCACACCGGCCAGTCGAGGAGTCTGCCCCGTACTTGATACGGGGCGAGGCCGTCCCCTATTTCTACGAACCTTTCCGTAGACTGAACGGGTATAGTAGGGAGAGGCTATACCTCGAAAAAGGAGGGAACCATACCATGACAAAGCCCAACGGACCCACTAACGAACACTACATCCCCACTTGGCTTACAGATAGGTGGAGAACTGAAAACTCTGACCCTAAGAAGAAGCGCGGTATGGTTGGCTTCTATGACCTGAGCGTAGAACCAGTCTGCTACAAGGAGATACCAATTCGCTCAGTCAACGACGTTGAGAATGGCCTGGCTGAAAATGGCCCGCTGCATTCATACCGAAAGCTTGGAGAGGAGCCTCTGGGGAACAAGCTAGACGTAGAGTTTACTAAGTGGGAGAACAGAGCCAAGAAAGTCTTGGAGGAGAGGGTGGATTGCCTATCCCATCCTGGCGGATGGTTAGGAGTGCCCCTTTCAGACGCCGAATGTGTAAGTCTTGTTATGTTCCTGCAGGGCTTAAAGGTTAGGCAGCCAGAACAGGCTAGACCATTTGTAGAAGCGTTTTTCGATACTCATAGAGGAATCGAGAAAGGAGAGATTGCTACTATCAAGGCTGAGGACGGACGTTTTGAGTTCAATGGTATTCTGTATGACTTCACTAGTACAGGTGAGAGCCTATTACTAGGTCATCGGTCTGTAATTTATCTAAACAATCTTGATCGTTTGGGGGGGGAATTGTATCTTATGCCAACGGAGCCAACAAAGTTGCTTCTGGTAGTTGGTAGGTCTGAGGGATTGTGGGAGAGGGTGTGTTCTAGCCTGTCGGTCCTTCCCCCCAAGGTTCTTGCCGTATCAGTGAATGAAATGATACTTGAGGCTAACCAAAAGGCAGAGCGCTTGAAGCGGGTATACTATAAGAATGATGAGGACCATGATGGTTTCATTAAGGATTGGGTGAAAAATGGGAATAACGGTATGTCCCCCATTACATGATAGCCCCGTAGGTCGGATGAGCGCAGTTCCGTAGGTCGGATTAGCAAAGTGTAATCCGACACCCCCCTATTCGTGTCCAACCTCTCTGTCCCATCCCGGCTCTGTACTCCCCCAGTCTTCCACATACAGTCCGTCTCTCACATGCCGCCGAAAAGTGGCATACCGTCACGCCCTCGGTTTGCGTGAGCGAACAGATATGCTTGTTCGTGGTTGACTTTTGGCCCCTTTCCTATAGGAACACTTGCTTTCTATGCCCTTTGCTATGCCCCTTTGGCTGTTTCTCTGCATCATCTTTTGTGTCGTGGTTGCGCTGATCTTTGAGTGAGGGCCAGCCTCGTCAATCATTCGAGACATCTGTGTGTGAGGAGATAAATTATGAGACAGATCATGATGACCCTTGCGCTTGCCCTATTGCTTTCCCTGGAAGGGCAGGCGGATCAACACGAAGACAAGGACGAAGATGATTATGTGAAGGAATGGTGTGCGGCAAATGACGGAGAACGGTACTGGCCTCTCGACGACAAGACGGAAGCGGATTGCCTGACAGACACCCACGTCGTTGAGTTTAAGCGCACTGGCGACTGGAGTGAGGCCCTCAAAGGCATTGGGCAGGTCATCCACTACACCCAACAGCTAGGACTCGACCGCCAGCCGGGCATCGTGCTGATTGTAGAAAACAAAAAGGGGTGCCGCACTTTGAGTCGCCTGCGAAAAACGCTGAAGGGCGTTTCTGTCAATGAGAGGACCGTCGAGTTACTGCCTGCAATAGGCCCGTATGCGGAGCAGTGCCCGCAATAGGTCTGCGGACGCGCTGGAAATGGCGCATCGCCGGCTGAACACACGCATCAACGTGCTGCGGGGCACCGCCCGCATGGGGTCGCCCGTCGGGCCATTCCCGAAGCAAACCACCCATCTGGGCGCCGGGCGGGGGCTGCTTGAGGCGGATTTGCACCGCCCAAAAGGGGGGCGTAGGATGGTCAAAAGAGGAGAAAACCCCGGATGAAGAGGCTGTGTAAACCGATCGGACATTAAACGACCTAACCCCTTGAAAACACTCACTTTCAAAATAGGGGGAGGGGGGGGTAAAAAGCCCCGTCAACAGGGACAAAAAAGAAAAATGCATGAACTCAACGTAAAAATCCCGCCTTCAAACACCCTTCAAAACCCGCCCAATCTGCCTGAAAAACAGGCAAAAATCCCGAAATTTCGCAAGTATTTTGCTGTTTTCGGCCCCTTTTGATGCAACTATTTTGTTCTGGCTGCGTTACACCATTGACGTGCGGCCTGGTGCCGGCGGGATGCCGAATCGTGGGCATAGAGCAACAGGTTGATGTCGGGAACGATCACCGTTCGAGCTTTCGGGAAAGCGCTTCCGCCTCCAACTCGTCCACGAGTTGATTGAGCCTGTCGACGTCAACACCGGGTTTGAAGTGAAAGGCGTGGGGCTCGACTTTGAAGGGTGGCAATCGCACAGTCTTCCCCTGGACGCCGAGGCCGACTCGCAACGCATCGTTTACGACGGCCTTCATGCTTCTGTCGGTGCGCCGCATCTCCCGCTGCAACAGCCGTTCGACATCGGGGTCAAGGGTTAGTGTGGTACGCATGTATGCATCATGATGCTCTTGATATGTGCTGTCAATACATCTTCCTGCTTTCACAGGAATGATGGGGCTGTCTTGCTCATATTGTCGGCGGTTGGCTGGAGACGTTGCGCCTGGGGTCGGTCCCGTGCGCCATCTCCACACACTCGGTCTGCTCCTGGACCTCCTCCACCAGCGACTTCAGTTCCTCGACATCGCGTGATATCTGTCGGAGGTGCGAGGTGGTGGTGAGTTCGCCGATCGTCCACATGAAGACACCAAGCATCAGACAAATCCAGTACAGCATGGCCGCGCCTTCGGTATTGAGAGAACTCTTGATCTGTTCCGTATTCATGGGTGCTGTCACTCCTTGCTCGTATCCTTCCTCTGCCTTGTAGCAGAATCCGTATATGTGACCAGAGTATTTCCATATTCCTCGCCGCCCTTCAGCCGTCTTCACCAGGCGGACGCCAAAGACACAGAGGATGTATGCGACCGGCCGCTTGTGTACTTTTTATCGCTCTGCTCCTGTTGTCCGACGCGCTCAGCGCAGCCGCGCAGAGTGTCCCGGTACGGTTGACTGGTGTATTAATTCGCCCGGACGATGAGATCGGTGAGCTGTACCCCTACTTTGAAATCAGTCTGGCCGGCGAAGTATGGAAAATGCGTATCCGGGATGTTGAGGTGCGGATGGCAGGCAACTCTGTGCCGACGGTGCTCCGCCATTTTGGGCGCTTTCTCTTCTTTACCGGACCGGCCCCCATCATGAAATATATCCAGAGTGACGCAGCCGAAGGGCTGCCGCTGCACTTTGAAGGACGGCTGTATTATAAAAAGCGCACCTTTCTGATCAGCGCGGTGAACCCTGCGCAGATTGAGGGGTTGCCGGACTATCCTCAGCAGAAAGGCTGTCCCGGTGTCTGTCCGCAGTCGCCCGAATCGCCCGTCCGGCAATGGTGACTGCCAGTCACGGGAACTTTCAAGCAAACCGTATCCCCCGTATCCCGCTTACCTGCGTTCGTGTTAAGAACACCGTCCATGCCGCTGCCATACTACGAAGTCCGGGCCGGACAGGGACCGTACGCGCTGATGCTGCACGGCTTTCTCTCCAGCCGGGCGCAGTGGCTGCCCAACCTGGAGGCACTGTCTACGGTGTGCCGGCCGGTGGTGGTTGAGCTGTTCGGCCACGGTCGGTCGCCCGCTCCCGACGATCCCTATGAGTACGCTCCGGAGCGCTACGTCGAGGCGTTTGAACGCATCCGGGAAGCGCTCGGTGTGGCAGACTGGTTTGTCATTGGTCAGTCGCTCGGAGCCGGTCTGACCCTCCGCTATGTCCTGGCCCATCCAAACCGGGTCCTGGCTCACCTGGTGACCAATTCCTCGACCGCGTTCAGCAGTATGGACTGGGTACGAGAGATACGGCCGGGGACCGACAAACTGATTGCGCTGGCGAAGCGCGACGGGGCGGCTGCGCTCGAAAGAATCGCCGTCCATCCAAAGAATGCGCGCCGTCTGGCCCCGGAATTCAAGCAGGCGCTGTGCACGGATGCGACGCGCCTCGATCCCCTCGGCGCCGCCTACACGGCACGCTATACCTCGCTCGCCGATCCCATTGATCCGGCATTGATGAAAACCAATCGGGTGCCGACCCTGCTGGTATGCGGCACGCAAGAAGACCGCTTTGTGCCACGTCGCCGCTTTGCCGAGCAGACCTTACCCCATCTGGAAGTTGTTGAGGCCGACGCCGGGCATGCGGTCAACCTTGAAGCACCGGAAACCTTCAACCGGGCGGCCGTCTCGTTTTTGCAGCGCTTTCTATAAAAAAGGGCGACCCGGAGGTCGCCCCTGTCGCGCTGAGATTCCTGCGTTAGTGCGCTTACGCGCCGTTGATATAGTCTTCCAGCACCCGGTTACCGAAGCGCACCAGGAGTTCCTGGTCATGGAGGATGAATTCCTTTTTCGCGCCCGAGGCCAGCACTTCCTGGGTCTGCTCCAGCGTACTGGCATCTTCGGTGAGGATGTCGCGGAAGATGACCTTGCTGTATTCCTGGCTGAAACGCTGGGCGACGGTGTGCGCCTTTGGGAAATACGATCGCACTTCCCAGAGGGACCGGTCAGCCGCCAACGGCCAGAAATTATACGTAAAATACGTGCCGTGGCCCACATCAACAAAAAAGTTGGGGAAAAAGATGTTGAGGTCCAGCGACCAGCGCGGGTCACGGGTGGGGT
>WTHD01000120.1 GCA_011523265.1 Candidatus Binatota bacterium | reverse complement strand
GGCTCTTTTCTGGACGGACACATGGCACTTGATCGCCCCGCCGCCCATCGGGCGATCCGACAGCATATTGCCGGGCCCATGAGCATCAGTGTGGAAGAGGCGGCCAGCGGAATTTTTGACATTGCCAACAACAGCATGATTAACGCCATCCGCTACGTGTCGGTCGCCCGGGGGCGGGACCCGCGGGATTTCGCGCTGTTGGCCTTTGGGGGAGCCGGTCCGGTCCACGCGGGCACGCAGGTCCGCGACCTTGGCATCCGTACCATTCTGGTTCCGAAAAACGCCTCGGTCCTGTCCGCGTTGGGAAATTTAATCGCCAACTTCAAAGTCTCCAAGGTGCAATCGTTTATCGCCAAGTCCGACCGCGTTGACCTGGAGGAGCTGAACGGCGTGCTGGCGCGTTTGCACCAGGAGGCCGAGGCGCTGCTGGGCGACCGCTCCCGCATCCGCGAGGTGCTGGTCCGGCGTTTTCTCGACATTCGCTACGAGGGGCAGGTCCAGGAAGTGATCGTGCCCATCCAGGCGCGGACGCGTCGTCTGAGCGAGGTGAGTCTGGCGCAAACCCTGGAGGAGTTCCACGAACTGCACGAGCAGATCTATAAATTTCAGCGGCCCGAGCAGTCGGTGGAGATCGTCAGCGTGCGCCTGGATATGATCGGGGTGCGGGCGCCGCTGCATTTTGAAAGCCATCCGTTTGAAGACGAGGATGCCGGCCATGCGCGCAAAGGCCGTCGCCCGGTGTATTTCGAGCCGCACGGCTTTGTGGAAACGGATATTTACGCGGGTGAGCGGGTCCGGCCCGGCAACCTGATCACCGGCCCGGCGATTATCGAGGAAGCAAACACGAGTGTGGTCATTTATCCGAATCAAGAGGCCATGCTCGATCAGTTTTTGACCTATGTCATTCAGGTCGCCAAATAAGCCCTATGGACCACAAACCGAAATTAAGCCCCGTCAAACGCGAAATCCTGCGTCATAATCTGCGGGCGATTGTGGACGACATGAGCATCGCTCTGGAGCACAACAGCCCGTCCGAGACGGTCAGTGAAGCCCGCGCCTACGCCGTGGCCTTCACCAACGCGAGGGGAGAGGTGGTGGTTGCCGAAAACCCGTTTCACATCCCCTCCCTGGCGCTCACCGCGCAGGCCATTCTCGATTATTACGAGTTCAATCTGCGGGCCGGCGACCTAGTGGTGACCAACGATCCGTATCGGGGCGGGACGCAGACCCAGGACCTGACGGTCTTTGCGCCGGTCTACGCCACCGAGGAACTGGTGGGCTGTCTCCTCGTCCGGGTCCATATGCCGGACTTCGGCGGTCAGATTGTGGGCGGCTATAATCCGCCGGCCTTGGAAGTCTGGGCCGAAGGCGTGCGCATTATTCCGATCAAACTTGCCCGCTTCGGCCGGCTGGACAGAGACGTTCACCAGACCGTTCTGCTTAACAGCCGGGTGCCGGACCAGACCCGGGGCCTGCTGGACGCCATGCTGGCCACCCTGGCGCTGGGGCAGGAACGCGTCCAGCGTATGCTGACCCGGTACGGCTTCGAGCCTTTTGTCGAAGGGCTGGAATATGCCCTGGACTATTCGGAAGCAGCGACCCGGACGCGACTCCGTGGCTGGTCGCCGGGTGTTTTTCACGGTCAGGCCACATTGGGCCATGACTGCGCCGCGCGCTCGCCGGTTGTCCGCTGTCAACTGGAAGTGGGGGACGGACAGCTGACGCTCGATTTTTCCGACTCGGATGCCCAAAGCCCCTCGTTTATGAATAGTGCCTGGGGTGCGAGCTGTGGGAGTGCCCTGCTGCCGGTGATCAGTCTGCTGGGGGACGATCTGCCCATGAATTCCGGGGTCCTGCGCGTCGTGCGGTTCCAGGCCGCAGAGGGCTCGCTCGTTCGTCCGGCTTACCCCGCGGCGGTCGGCTGGGGCCAGACTCACCCCGGCAGTGAGATCATCAACGCGGTTTCGGCCGCGCTCAGCGCGTGGACGGCCCAGCCTCTGCCCCGTATGCCCACCCAGGCGTTCGTGCGTTGTTGTTTTGCCAAGTATCGGATTTTTTCGCTTGACGCTCTGATCTATCCTGGGGCGGCGGGTGTGGACGGGGTAAACGGCTGGGGTCCGCCCGGCTATTTGGCCCGGCGCAAGCTGCCGTCGGTCGAAAAATGCGAGATCGCGTTTCCTGAAATCTCTATCGAACGTTTGGAAATCGTTGCTGATGGGCGAGCCGCTGGAGACGAGCACGGCGCACCGGCTTCCGAGGTCAGGGTGGCGCTCCGCCAACCGGCCTCGGTGACGGCCTGCCTCAACGGACCGCCCGGTGAGACAGGTCTGGATGGGAATCCGGTCTTCAGTATCCAGACGGAAGACGCGGAGCTAGGCGTTGATACCTTCTGCGCCGACCGGCGCCTTGCGAGCGGGGTGTTGACCTTGCGCACGGCCGGGGGTGGGTCTAGCAGCCGTGCGCCAGTGGAAGCCCAAGACGAAAGGCGTCGCTGATCGCAGGCTTTAACCGACGAGTGAATAGGCGTCAGACAGGAGCAAGCTCATGATTACCCCGATCACCGCAGAGATCATCCGGGAATATTTCGAGTCGGTTGCGGAAGAAATCATCAAGACCATGGTCAGGGCTTCGGTCTCGCCGATTTTCAACGAAGCTCATGACTGTTCGGCCGGCGTGTTTTCCTACGACGGCAAGCAGGTCGGGCTGGTGTCTCGGGGAGATGCGGTGCCGGTGCATATCTACGCCTGCCTGACCTCGGTCGAAGCCTGTATCCGGTTCTTCCGCGGCGACCTCAACGACGGCGATGTGATCCTGGCCTGTGACCCGTTTTTTGGCGGAACCCATATCGGCGACTACACCATCATCCTGCCCGTCTTCTGCAACAACAAACCCGTTTTCTTTGCCTCGGTGCGCGCCCATATGCTGGATGTCGGCGGTCCGGTGCCGGGCGGACTCAACGCCGAGGCCGAGGAAGTCTGGCAGGAAGGCTTTCGCTTTCCTCCAGTCAAGGTGTTTGAAAAGGGTGAACGGCGGCGGGACGTCTGGGATCTGCTGAAGGCAAACAACCGCTTACCCGATATTGCCATCGCCGACATTAACGCCATGATCGGTGCCTGCAAAATAGGCGAAGAGCGCATTCGGGCGGTGGTCGATAAATACGGTCTGGCGACCGTTCAGGAGGGCGTCCAGTACACCTTCGATTACAGTGAGAAGAAGTTTCGCAACGCCATCGCCCAGTGGCCCAAGGGCGCCTATAGCGGCCGCAGCCTCTTGGACCAGGACTTTCGCGGCAACGAGAACATCAATGTAGACGTCTGCATTGAAGTGAAAGAGGGTGAAGTGATCGTTGATTTCACTGGTACCCACGCCCAGAGCCCGGGGGTTATTAACAGCGTCGTGGGGAATACCATTTCCTACGTCTACGGTTGCTTTTCCGCGGTGTGTCCGGAAGTGCCCATCAATTCAGGATTTTTCCGGCCGATTCGGGTCGTCCTGCCGGAGGGCTCGGTGGTGAATCCCAATTCGCCGGCCGCCGCCGGATATGCCACCATCTGTATCGGCTGTACGATCGGGGAAGCGGTCATGCAGGCCTTGGGAAAGATTGTGCCCGAACGGGTCGGCACTACCAGCATAGACCTGAGCATGCTCTGGACGCACGGTGAGGACCCCCGCACGAAAAATTTCTTCATCAGCTATGACTATCACGCCTCGCCCATCAGTTCCGGCGGGACGTATGGGGTCGATGGCTGGGGCGGCTGGTCGGCGCTGTTCTGCGCCCTCCAACTGGCTTCGGTCGAAATGACCGAGATCCAGTACCCTTTCCTGTATTTGGAAGGCGAGTATACCACGGACTCGGCCGCGGCCGGCCAGTGGCGCGGCGCTCCGGCCTATAGCATGAAGCGCATGGCCTACCAGACCGACTCGCCCATCTATCTGAATATCTGGGTCCAGGGCGCCCGCCACACCTTGCAGGGCTACTGCGGAGGGCAGGACGGGGTGGGGAATTATGCGGTTGTCCACCATGATAGCGAACAGGCGCGGACCGTCACCGACGTAGCATTTCTTGAGCCCTCGGAGCGGGGAGACGTCCTGTTTTTTCAGAGCTGTGGCGGTGGCGGTTGGGGCGACCCGCTCACGCGCGACCCCGCCGCGGTCCTGGCCGATGTGAGAAACGAATACGTCTCGATTGAAGGAGCCGAGCGCGATTACGGGGTCGTGATTGACCCGATTTCACACACTGTTGACGAAACCGCGACACGGCGGGTGCGTGCCGCGCGAACCAATGGAAAATGAACGCATACGAACAGGAGGACAGAGCCGATGATTACGCCAAACATCATTGATCCGGGCTGGAAATGGGACGAAAATTTTCCGCTCTCACAAGGACTGAAGATCGGCAACCTCTTGTTTCTCTCGGGCCAGGTCGCGGTCGATACCGACGGTCGAGTCGTTGGCAAGGGCGACCTGGGGGCACAGACGCGGCAGGTCTTTGAGAATATGAAAACGGTCTTGGAGCAGGCGGGCGCGAGCTTCGATAATGTGGTGAAAATGACATCCTATTTCACCACCAATATTGAGAACTACGAGGAGTATTTCGCGGTCCGGCGGGAATACTTCACCAAGTTCAACCCGGCCAGCACCGGTGTCCAGGTTGCCGCCCTGGCGTTTGAAGACCTCCTGCTGGAAGTTGAGGCCATCGCCTATTTGCCGGATGAAGCGTGACCCTGACGGGGTGGCTGAGCGCAGCGCATCACCGCCTGCCGCCCCGGACCGGTCAACTTCCGGCTACCCCGGCAAGACCAACTCCTGATACAACCCCTGCGCGCCCATCTCGACCTCGACCTCGGTGACCGGCGGACGGGCGTAGTGCCAGCGCAGGCCGTGATGCCCCCCGCTGGCCAGGCCGGGCAGAATCTCCGTTTCCAGTAGCGGATACACATTGTGAACGGTGTACAGCTCGACGGCCGTCACATCGGTCCAGGCGAGGCTGAACTCCTGTAAGCGGTCCGTCAGGACCTCCAGAACTGCCCGCGTCTTTTGACTGAGGCCCTGCGGCGACACGTCTCCGCGGCTGACGATTTCAGTTCCTTTTTCGGACCGCTGGATTTCAGCCGCCCCGGACAGCATAAAGCTGGGACGGTCGTGGTCCGTGGG
>WTHD01000246.1:15927-22787 GCA_011523265.1 Candidatus Binatota bacterium | reverse complement strand
CGGATCGGACCTGTCTGATCGGGCGCGTTCTGTCTCCGGTCCACTACACCATTCGTGAGGATGATATCCAGGACTATCTCCCGGTTGCGGGTGAGGAGCAGGCCGCCTTTCTGAGTGACGAAGCAGCCCAGGCGGCCGGCTACAAACGCCGGGTTATTCCGCCCTCGTTTGCCCCCTTTGTCGCGGTCCAAGCCTTGCTCCGGGCTTTTGATTGGGAGCGGGATTTTTTGTTTAACTACCGGACCGGAACCGCCATGTTCGGCGAGCAGGAACTGGAATATCTGCGACCTCTCTATGTGGGTGAAACGCTGACCGTTCGGTCCGAAGTGGCGGACGTGTACGAGAAAAAGGGGAAACGCGCGTTTGACGTGATCCAGGTCCGTTTTACGGCAACGGACGACTCCGAAGTAGTGGTCTTTCGGGGGGCGCAGTCGTATATCCTGTTCAAATAGCCAATGGACACCCGACCAAAAATCTTTTTTGAAGATGTGCATGAGGGCATGCCGCTCCCCCAGGCGACCTATGGTCCGATGGACCGTCTGTCGTATATTCCCATAGCCATTATTCTGCGCGATAATAATCCGCTGCATCTTGACCGTGTCTACGCGCAGGAACGGGGACTGCCCGACGTTGTCCAACAAGGTCCGCTCAACGAAACCTTTCTGTATCGTTTTCTGACCGATTGGCTGCACCGTCCCTGGGATCTGCGAAAAACCACGCTGCGTTTTGCCGCCAATGTTTTTCCGGGGGATCGCTTGGTCTGTGGCGGAGTGGTGACGCGGACGTATCATGCCCATGACGAGCCCCTGGTCGATTGTGAAATCTGGCAGCAGAATCAAAAAGGGGAGAAGATTCTGACCGGCGAGGCGACCTTCACCTTACCCCAACGTGGGTAGGGGAATCTGTTGGGTCTATTGAGTCTGTTGGGTCCATTGAGTCGGGTGGCGTTTATGCTGGCTGGAAAACGACGGCTTCGCACGCTGCTCCGTCAGCAGCGGCGGGCGCTTTCAGTCCAGGCCGTCAGGAAAAACAGTCAGCGTATTGCTGCCCGTTTATGCGCTCAAGCGATGTTTCACCAGGCACGGCAGCTTCTTCTGTATAGCCCTGATGAAAATGAGGTAGAGACCGAAGGCCTATGGCAGGAAGCCTGTCGGCGAGGAATAGAAGTCTATTACCCGAGAGTGACGGCGGATAAACAGGACGTTGAGTTTGTCAGGCGTCACGCCAACAAGCCTTTGATTCCGGGGGTTTTCGATATCCTGGTGCCACCTGGAGAAGATATCCTCAGGAATGTCGCCCAGACTGATCTGGTGCTGATTCCCGGCGTTGGTTTTGACCAAGCCGGACACCGGCTTGGACGGGGCCGGGGCTATTATGACCGGGCCTTGAGAGACCTATTAGCCGGAGCGTTGCGCGTTGGTCTGGCCCATGAATTCCAGGTCGTTTCCCACGTCCCTGTTGATCCGCACGACGAGCGCGTGGACTATATTGTCACGGAAAAACGGCTGATCGAATGTGTCAGGACCGGAGTGGAAAAAGATGTATAGGCAGGACAATGGAGCGCTGCAAGAATACGATACGAGACGATAGGCGAACGGTGCTGGTTGGATTTGCCCTTCTCGTACCATTTCGGCTATAGTGTCTGGCGCTAGAGAACTCTCATGCCGAAATACGATGTTCTTATTGTTGGTGGCGGGGTTGCCGGGCTTCAGGCCGCCCTTGCGGCCAAGTATGCCGGAGTACAGGTTGCCCTGCTCAGCAAGACCCATCCGCTGCGCAGCCATTCTGCCACCTCGTCAGACGGATTGAATGCGGCCTTTGGAGCCGACGATTCGTGGCAACAGCACGCCCAGGATACAATACGGGCCGGGGCGGGCTTATGCGATCATGCGGCTGTTGAGGAGATGTGCCGGGCGGCGTCAGACGACATTATTCGTCTCGACCATATTGGAGTGCCGTTTAACCGAAATGCTGAAGGCAAACTCGACCGGTGGACGCTCGGCGGGCATACGCTCCCACGCACGGCGTTTTCTGCTGATATGACCGGTCATGCCGTACTCAACACGCTCCATGAGCAATGTATGCGGGAAGATATTCCCAGCCATGAAGAGTGGCTTGCGACTTCTCTTGTTGTTGAGGACGGACGCTGTCGCGGGGTGCTCGCACTGGAACTTGGAACAGGCAACCTTGAGGCGTTCAGTGCGTCCGCTGTCGTGCTGGCCACGGGCGGTACCGGGCGTGTCTATGCACCGAGCACGGCTTCGCAATCGTGCTGCGGCGACGGCATGAGCCTAGCCTATAGGGCCGGGCTGAGCCTCGGAGATATGGAGATGGTGCAATATCATCCCCTGGGGTTTTGTGAACGGGCCGCCTTTGCCTCTGAAGGCGCCTTGGGCGAGGGTGCCGTGCTGTGCAACACGGACGGACAGCCCATCCCTCAGACAAACGATTTGTCGCTCCGGGACGCGCTATGTCGCTCGCTCGCTTCCGTCGGGGATGGTGCAGCGCTTGATTTCCGTTCGCTTGACAAAGAGCGGATTCGCACGCGATTCCTGTATCTGGAGCGAGCGGCCACTGAGATGGCTGGTATCAGTCTGGATACCGCGCCGCTGCCTGTCATGCCGCGCATGCATCGGGTCCTGGGTGGCATCCAGACCGATACGAGCGGAGCAACAGCGATTGCTGGGCTGTTTGCCGCCGGAGAGTGCGCCTCCCCTGGGGTGCACGGTGCCAACGCCTTGACTGGAAACGCCCTGACCGCCAGTGTGGTCTTTGGTCGGCGGGCCGGCAGCGCTGCGGCCGCCCATGCGTCGAACTCCTCTCCCCAGGCGATTGCCGATGCTGCCCTGCAGGACGCCCAACGCACGCTGGAGGCAATTTTTTCCCGCCCGACGGCGGGGGATACGGTGGTCGCGATTCAGCGTGCACTGGCGAACACAATGGCCGAGCACGTTGGGCTGGTACGGGACGAAGCCGGGCTGCGGGAGGCCACCCGCTGTGTTGCCGACCTGCAGGCCCGTTATGCCCAGGTTGGGCTCCGACACCACGGAAAGATGTATAACCATGAATTGCTCAGCTTTTATGAGTTGGGCGCGCTGCTCGATGTCGCCGGAGCCATTGCGACCGCGGCTCAGGCACGACAGGAAAGCCGTGGGGTTCACCATCGAAGTGACTTTCCGGCAACGAACGATGCGGAGGGGCCGTATCACTCGCTTGTGACGCGTGGACCCGATGGCCCGGTCCTGACCACCAGCCCGGTCAATGCCGGGTAGTCGGCATAAGGAGAATCTATTACTCAAGGCAGAGAATGGAGGGGTGACCTATGGAAACAACGTTTAAGGTCTACCGTTTCGACCCTGAAAACGGGAGCAAGCCGGATTTTGCGACCTACCAAGTAGACCTGCCGGATTCGGCCACCGTGATGGATGGACTCAGGCAGATTCGGGATGAGCAGGACCCCAGCCTGGCGTTTCGGGCCTCGTGCGAGCGGGGGTCGTGCGGTGACTGCGCGCTCCGTATCAACAAAAAAGGCCGGCTCGGCTGTACCCTGAAAATCGCTAAAACGGTCAAGAATGGCGTGGTGACCGTTGAACCGATTCGTAATATCCCAGTGCTGAAAGACCTCGTGTACGACCTTGAGAGCTTCCTCTGGAAGAAAATCAAGTCGGTCCAGCCCTGGATTACACCCCGCGGACCGGAACCCGAGGGCGAATATGTGGTCGCCGAGGAGAAGCTGGCCGAAGTCCGCAAAGCGATGAGTTGCATCATGTGTGGCCTGTGCGACGAGGGCTGTGCGGTGATTAAAATTGACAAGGACTTTGTCGGTCCGGCCGCCCTCACCAAGGCGTATCGAGCCGTTTTCGACCCGCGTGATGGACAGCACAACGAGCGCTTAACGCTGGTCAGCGAGCCCGGAGGTGTCTGGGACTGTACGCACTGTTTTGAGGCCAATGGGCATTGCCCCCTGGGACTGGAACCGACAGACCGACTCTTCGAGGTCCGTGACGAGGCGATTCGACAGGGTATTCGCTCGGGCACCAAGAACCCCAAGGTGCAGCGGCATTACGACAGCTTCTTGAATTCGGTCAAGCGCAGCGGCTGGCTGGACGAAGGCCGGCTGGCGATCGAGAGCGAGGGCCTGACCAATATTGCCGGATTGGCGAAACTCCTGCCCACGGTGATCCGAGCCATTCCAAAGGGCAAGGCTCCGATGCCGTATTTCCATCCCAAACGACCGGGTGCCCAGGCGATTCGACGAATCATAGACAAAGCCCAGAGGAGCGAAGTATGAAGTACGCATTCTATCCAGGCTGTGTATCACGTGGGGCGTGTCCTGAGCTCTATCCCGCTTCGGTCAAAGTAGCGGAAACACTCGGGATCGAAATCGAAGAAGTGACCGATGTCGGCTGTACCGGTGCCGGGGTGTTGAGCCGTGACCTGTCCGATCCCATCAACGCGCGGACCCTGGCCAAGGTGGAGGCAATGGGACTGTCCTCCCTGATGACGATTTGCAGTACCTGTCAGGGAGTCTTTACCCAAGCCAACCACCGCTTCAAAGACGAGCCCGAGTATCGCCAGAAGATCAATGACGAATACCTGGCAGAGGAAGGGTTGGAATACAAAGGCACGGTGGAAGTCAAGCACCTCTTATGGGTGCTAATGGAAGATTATGGGGTGGAGAATCTGAAACCGTATATCAAGCGGAAACTGACTGGGCTTAAGGTCGCACCCTTCTATGGTTGCTACATCCGTCGTCCAACCTCCATCATTGCGCCCAAAGGTCTGTCGGGGCGGAAAACCTATTTAGAGGACCTGCTCGACATTCTCGGTGCCGAGTCCGTAGATTCGAGCGGGAAGTCCAAATGCTGTGGATTTCCGATTCTGACCGTCAACGAAGAAAATTCCATGCGAATGGTCAGCGATCATACCGGTGACGCCAAGACAAAGGGAGCCGACTGCATGGTGACTCCCTGTCCGCTGTGTCATTTGAATCTTGACGCCAACCAGCCGACAGCCGAGAAACAGGCGGGGACCCAGATAGGAATGCCGATTATCCACCTCCCGCAGCTCCTGGGACTGGCCTTTGGCTTCGATGAGAAAGAAATGGAACTCCAGCGGCACATCGTTTCGACCGAATCCGTTTCGCGTCAACTGGAGGTCAGCATTAGATCATAGCGCCCCCTCTCGATGCAGACGAGAAAGACGTTTCGCCAACCCGACGAAATTTTTGCGCTCCTGACGAAAGAGCCCCTCTCCCCGCTCTATCTCTTTCATGGCGAGGAGGCGTATTTCATTAATCGCGCAGTCGCCCTGGTACGGGCGCGTCTGGGTGAAAATCCGGCGGTGCAGACGTTTTATGCGGGAGAAGATTCTCTTGAGCAGGTGCTCGAGGCCTGGGGCAGTGCCTCACTCTTTGCCGAACGTCAATTAGTCGTGCTCAAGAGTGCAGGCCAACTGTCTGCTGCAGACCGGGAACGTCTGGCGACCGAGGCCGAACTCCGGGATGAAAGCCAGCCTCTGGTAGTCTGCGCGCAGGGCAGGGTAAATCTCAGCCAGAAATTCTTTTCTGTGTGTGCAAAGCGTGGTTTTGTTGGCGAATTCCGTTCGCCTTTTATCAACCAAATCCCCGGCTGGGCGCAGCGTTTTGCTCGGGAACGGGGGGTCCGTCTCAACGCCGAGGCGGCCTCGTATTTGGCCGATCATGTTGGAACGGATTTGCTTGCCCTGTCCACCGAGATCGACAAGCTGGTTGCCTTTGTTTTCCCGGCGACCGAAATAGATCAGGGGGTGGTCAGGCAATGTACGGGAGATCTGCATCAGCACTCGGCCTTTGAGCTGGCCGACGCTTTGGGACGACGTAACAGCAAACGGGCCGTCCGCCTGGTACAGGACGTACTGAACGATGAGAAGCGGGCACTCCCAGCCTTACACGCGCTGGTCAGTCATTTCCGGCGTCTGTGGCAGGTCAAGGATTTGTCCGACGCGAATGCCCCGAGCAGTCAGATTGAGCGGGCGACCGGGATGCGAGGACAGCGACTCCGCGCTTTGGTGGAGCAGAGCCGTGTCTTCTCTGGTGCGGAGCTACGCCGCATATTACGGCATGCCTCGCAACTGGACCTCGCCCTCAAATCGAGTCCAACCTCTCCCCGCCTCTTATTCGACGCCTTTATTCTGGACGCCTGTGGGAGCACGACCGTTGAAGGTAGACCCAAACTGTGACAGACAAAACGGCTCACGGACAAAACCCCGGTCAACTCGGCTTTGCTTTTTTTCGTGCTTCAAACGAGGAGACCTCTCCGCGTCAAGAACGCGGAAGCCGCGCCCAGGCATCGCTTGCCGCGCTGCTGTCCCATGTCCAGGCCGCATGCCTTGAGGCTCCTTTAGACGAGGTGGACCGGGAATTCCTGCCCTTACTTGAGCTGTGTGAATCGATGCTGACGCGGGCGCTTGACGTTGCCCAGGAAAGGGGTGACCAAGGCTGGTCCGAGGCTGAATACCGCAGCCTGCGCGGGATTGGCCAAGCCCAATGGTTGCTGGTTGAGGGCCAAACCAAGAAAGGCTAATACTCCACCTGGAATTCCCGTTATTGGGAAGCTGCGTTCCTCAGGTTATAGCCGGCAAGAAGGGAGCAACCTCTCGTTTGGCTTTGCTTTAATCCTTCAGCCTCAGAAAAAACCCCGACAGTGCTACGTCCGTAAGGACGCCCCGTGGGTGATGAACACGGGCTGCCGGGGTCACGGTGGTGCCTGGTCCTCCCAAGCGACCACCCGATTTGGGATAGGTCGGCCTAAGAGGCCACCACCTCACTGATCACCGTCGTTGATAACTGCACTAGACCACCTCCTTTCTCGGCGCACCCA
>WTHD01000246.1:0-15827 GCA_011523265.1 Candidatus Binatota bacterium | reverse complement strand
ACTGATCACCGTCGTTGATAACTGCACTAGACCACCTCCTTTCTCGGCGCACCCACCGCGGGTCCAGAGTCCGCTCAGCCAGGAACCGATCGCCGCTACCGGCCCGAGGCTCGGTCCGCTCTGTCCTACCGTATTGTAGGGACAGAAACGGGACAGGCTGTGTCAGCCCGACCGAAAAACTGCCTCCAGCCTACGCCCAAACGCCCTAAAGGTCTAGTGTCCACAAGAGAATATCAAGTCTGTCACTGCCCTTTTTCCGTGCTGACGGCTCTTGCGGATATGTGCCGTGCTCTATACAGTCCTGTGAGACATGCCCAATTTTCATGCCCTAGCTGTTTTTGAAGCTTGTGGATCGTCGACCGAAGAGATCCAAGCAACTGTCTCATCCCTCTTCGAATCCCTCTCTCATCAGCGTGTCCGTTACCACGAGCACGAACTGAGTGAAGGCCCGAGCGCCGCGCCAGCTGGGAAGAACTTCTACTGCATGGTGTTCGTCGACTGCGATGTTGATGCCTACACCGAAGAAAAAGCGCTGGATTTTGCAAACGACGCCTTTGAGTATATTGCGACGGAGACCTGCCAATATCTGGCCTTCGGACTCGTCCCTGGTCGTCAGCGTGTGCAGCGCCGACGGGAAGAAGCGAGCGATGCCGACACAAACGAACGGGGTAGACGGCGGCGTGGAACGCAGGGCCGGGGTCGGAGGAGACGCGACGATCAGGAAGACGGCAGAGGAGTACGGCAGGAGACAGACCAGACCCAGGCGACACAAGGAGAAGCCGCGATAATACCTGAGTCTGAACCGAGCGAAACGCCTCCCGCCCCAGAGCCGGAGATACAGGCGGTGGAAGTCGAGCCGGAAGAGGTTGAAGCGCCAACCGAACTGGAAATTGACGTTGAGGCCAGTGAGCCGTCCGCACCGCCACCCCGCAGTTCTGCGGCAATGCAGGTCACCGTCACCGTCAAGCTGCGAGCTTCCGAGCTCAAAGACTCGCTGAATGGCGAGGCTCCGCAGCAAGACCTCGTTCAGATGGCGATTGCCGAGGCGCGGAACCGACATCCGGAAGTCCCGGCCGATGTTGCGCCCGAGTCGGAATCCGTTCCGCTCCCCGGTGGCGACACGCTACTGTCGTTGACCTGGAAATACCCGGCCCCGGTTCCTTCTTCAAAAGAATCGGCATCGTAAAGTCTTCGGCAGCTGCTCACGCCTGCCAGTCCACCCGAACAGCACCGCTCTTCTTGTCAATGCCTGAAAAAGCCTCGCTTTTTCAGGGGACCCATGTTACACAGCCGTCGTACCGGCACGGATAAAGCGGAGGTGCAGCATGCAACAGACCAATGGCCAGCCGTATATGCTTTCCGGCGTGACCGTCCTGGATTTTACCCAATACTTGGCCGGACCGACCGTGACCCGTCTCATGGCGGAGATGGGGGCCAACATCATCAAGGTGGAACAGGCGCCCATGGGCGATCCGTCGCGCTTGCTGCCGTTTATTCAGGATGAGCGGAGCGCGTATTTCGTTCAGCAAAATCGCGGCAAAAAAAGCCTCTGCCTGGATTTCGAAAAGCCGGAATCTCTTGAAATCCTGCGAGCCTTGATTCCGACAGTGGATGTGGTGGTTGAGAACTTCGGGCCAGGTGTGATGGAAAAACGGAATCTTGACTATGCCTCGCTCAAGACCATCAATCCCCGGATTATCATGGTCTCGATCTCTGCCTTTGGACGAAAAAGCCCGCTTTCTCACAAGGTCGGCTACGATTTCATTGCCCAGGCATTCTCCGGCATCATGCATATGACCGGGAGTCCTGACGGACCGCCACAGTTCGTCGGGCTCGGGATTGCCGATGTCAGCAGCGGCGTCCACGCCTTTGCGGCCCTGGGCTATGCCTTATACCACCGGGAACGCACCGGCATCGGCCAGTATATAGACCTGTCCATGATTGACGCCATGTTCCATATGCACGAGGTCAATGTGCAGGGCCACACCATGAGCAAGGGTGAGTTCGTGCCGCTCCGGATGGGGTCACATCACCCTTTGGTGTGTCCGTGTGGGGTGTTCAAAGGGCCCGAGGGCTGGATAGTCGTCCTCGTCCTGGACCGACAGTGGGCCAAGATGTGTCAGGCTATGGGCAAGCCAGAGTTGATTGAAGACGCCCGCTTTGCGACCAATGCCGCGCGAGGGGAGAACCAGGGCGAACTCATTCCGATTATCGAAGCGTGGATGCAGGCGCAGCCGAGCGATGAGGCCGTCCTCCAAATCTTTGAAGAGCATCGGGTTCCGTCCGCTCCCGTTATGTCCATCACCGATATTTTAGCCCATCCGTATTTCAAGGCGCGGGAGATGGTTCGGACGGTCCCTGACCCTATCCTGGGAGAAGTCACCATCCCCGGCTTCCCGCTCAAGTACTCCGAGTTCCCCCAGCTCCCGGACATTCAGGCCCCGCTTTTAGGCCAGCACAGTGCCGAGGTGCTGCGAAAGCAGCTCAGCTATAGCAACGAAACCATCGCCGCACTCCAAGCGAAAGGGGTGTTGTACGCAGAGGACCGTTAGCGTGTTCAGGACAGACCCGGGGCTCCCCTGATCGGTCTCCGGGTCAAGACAAAAAACAGGGAGAAGGTATGGCATCGATGATTCCCGTTGAGCAGGTGGAAATTTTTGGCTCTGGCGTGCTCAGAGCTGAGGGTGTGGTCATTGATAAAGAAGGCAACGCCTGGGGGGGCGGGCGCAATGGCATCGTCTATAAAGTCAGTCCGGACGGGGTCGTCCACGGGGTCGCCCAGTTACCGGACCGGGCCATCCCCAACGGCGTCACGCTGGACCGCGCGGGCAACTTCGTCTACTGCGACCTCAGACATAAAGCGGTGATGCGGCTCTCACAGGACGGGAAAGTCTCCCTCGTCGCCGACCACGCTGGAGACTTTCCGATTTCGATTCCAAACTTCGCCAGCTATGACGCCGAGGGCAATCTCTACGTCTCGAACTCCAGTTCCCAGCCGGGCCGCGAGGTGTTCAAGGAGTTTGTGAATCCCCAGCCCAACGGCGCGGTGGTACGCATCCGTCCCGACGGCCGGGGCGAGGTCGTCGCCACCGGGATTTATTTTGCCAATGGGACGGCTATCGACCCCAACGAGGATGCGGTCTACGTCCTGGAGAGTTCGCGCAACGACTGCGTCCGTATCCAGATCAAGAAAGACGGCAGCTTTGGTCCGCCCGAAATCTATGCCAAAGACTTTCCGGCCCTGCCGGACGGGATGGCCTTTGATGTGGACCGCAACCTGTACATCACACTGCCCGGCGTCCCTGAGAACGGCAAGCTGGAGCCCCGAAACCGGGTCATCAAGGTCGATCCGAACGGCAACTGGGAAACCTTCGTCCACGACCCGGACGGCACCGCACTGGCCTTTCCAACCAACTGCGCGTTTGGCGGCCCTGACATGCAGGATCTCTTTATCGCCAATCTGGAGGGGGATCATATGAATAAGGTCCGCACCCCAGTCCGGGGCCACCCCCTGTATCACCAACGCTAAGAGTACCATCAGCGCTAGCCATACGGAGCCGTCCCATGCAAAAGAGCGACGAACGGATTCTCACCACTCACGTCGGCAGCCTGCCGCGCAATCCTGAGCTGACCGATCTGCTGATTGATCAGGAGCAGGGCAAGGCCATAGATGCCGCGGCCCTGGAGCGCCAATCCGAAAGAGCCGTCCAACACGTCATCGACGAACAGCTCAAAGCCGGTGTGGACATCATCAATGACGGCGAACAGCCGCGCATCGGTTTTCAGACCTATGTGCCGCAGCGCATGCGCGGCTTTGGCGGGGAGAGCAAACGACCCACCCCGCAAGACATGGCTGAATTCCCGGATTTCACGGCCATGATGCAGCGTCGCAATATGATGCGGGCCAAGGTCTTCAACGCTCCGCAGGCCGTTGCCGAGCTTGCCTACGACGATTTGTCCGCCGTGGAGGAGGAATGTGCGTTGTTTCTGCGCTGTACGGAGCAGGCGGCGTTCACCGAACGCTTCATGACCGCGGCTTCGCCCGGCATCATTGCCACTACCATGCTGAATGCCCATTACGACTCGCACGAGGCGTATGTGCTGGCCGTGGCCGAGCAGATGAAGCAGGAATACGAATACATCCACGCTCAGGGTTTGCTGCTGCAACTCGACGCCCCCGACCTGGCTATGGAGCGGACCTTCCTCTTTCAGGAACAGACGCTGGCCGAATTCCAGAAGACCATCGAGGTTCATATCGAAGCCGTCAACCGCGCCACCGAGAATATCCCGGCCGAGCGTATCCGGCTGCATATCTGCTGGGGGAATTATGACGGGCCCCACAATCACGATGTGCCGCTGGCCGATATTCTGCCCATTCTCTATCAGGCCAAGGTTGAAGCCCTGTCCATCGAGTTGGCCAATCCTCGCCACCAACACGAATATAAAGCCTTCCGGCAGCATCCCTTACCCGACTCGATGCTGCTTATCCCCGGCGTAATCGATTCCACCACCAACTATATCGAGCACCCGGAAATTATCGCCGACCGTCTGTGTCAGGTGGTTGAGGCTATCGGCGACCGGAGTCGGATCATTGCCGGTTCGGACTGCGGCTTTGGCACGTTTGCCGGCTGGGAGATGGTATCCGAGGGCGTGGTGTGGGCCAAGCTGCGGGCGTGTGCGGAAGGCGCGCGCCGCGCCTCGCAACGCTTGTGGGGATGAGAGGACTCGGCGCTATACTGACTGAGAATATGTTAGACGCGGCATCCTAAGCGTTCCAGGCGTGTGCGAGCGACGTTGCGATTATCCTCAGTGAAGACGTGTGATGCACATTACATTACTCGATGGCCCCTCGCTCCCCTGCGCAGTTCCGGTCTGCGACAGGGGCCAGGAGTGCGGGCTTCCGGCCCGCAAGCGGCCAAGATGGCCGCTCTCCCAGGAAGCGTGAGAGCGAGTGGCCCGAGGCGGGGGCCGCCGGCCCGGCCCCGGGAGGCTCGCGACACAATATGCATCACATGTCAGTGAAGAGGGGACTCCATTGCCTCTCATCACAGACGCCCTGCATGGACTCCGCAGGGAGCCCTCTCAATAAACGCCAGGAAAAATCCGGTACTTCACCCGTGCCTGATACTCTGCCCACTTCTCGGCGCCGTATTTCTCGGCACAGAGCCCGTCGTCTTCACGTTGACGCCACACAAACAGCGAGACGATGAAGACGAAGTAGGTCCACGCCCAGGGATTAGTGAAGTAGCCGAATACCAGGGCAATTGACAGGGCAAGGAACCCCTCGCCCAGGTAGTTGAAGTGGCGGGCGACACCCCAGAGACCGCTGCACAGGATCTTGCGGTCACCGGCCTCAATGTACTCAGGCTCGATAAGCCCGAGAAACTTGCGCTCGGGCCATCGCTTGAATGTGTATTTCTGCAAGTTGGCGCCGCGCGAGATGCTCCATCCGAAGAAGAACAGCGCAGCCGTTCCGATAAGCCAGACATACGTCCATGCCGGAGAGAATCCGGGGTCCGGGTAAGCGGCCATGCCCCACAACGGGAGGATGAACAGCCACCCGTAGACTACGAGGCCACCCCAGAACAACTTGAAGCCGAGATTCTCATGGATCAGATCGTAGGTATAGAGCTGGACGCGCTCAAAGATGAAGTAGTCCAGCACGTAGAACGTGAAGAACGCCGCATACAGGAAAACGCCTGGATTGGAGTTTTCGCCAAAGAGTTCGTAGTGGTACACGGCCCCGGACAGGGCGTTGAGCGACAACATCGTCCCACCGACGACATAGAAATACATCTTTACGTCGAAGCGGTTGTTGAAGAACGACAGCTCTTGAGCCCGCCCAACCCACAGATCCACGATGGGATTCTTTATCTTCCCTCGCGGCTGGCTGTACACCGCTACGATGGTAAAGAGAGTGGTGAAGACCGTTCCGCCAGCCACAGCATAGATCGAGGACCGGTAGAACCAATCACGCGGCATCCCGGTGAGCTCGAAAGCCCACACGATCAGCGCGAGTGCAAACACCAGAAGACCGTTGAGCCGATAGTTGCGGGGTTCACCGGTCTGCGGATTGATGACGTAGCCGGGAACCCGCCTGCCTGGCAGCATGAGCTGCGCCAGGAAAAAAACGGCGAAGATCATCAGCGGGGTGAAAAACCCCGCAATCGCTTCCGTCCGGGAAAGCTCGAAAAGGTGGCCAATACCAAGCCATTCAATCATGACCGCCCCCTTCCTCCAGTGACGTGGTCATTAACCACCCTCGGACTGTCCCCTGTTGCAGCTACCCAGTATGACCCTGCCGAAAGCCGCCTCTCAGTCATTTTTTATAGAGGTCTCCTCTGAAACGGACAGGCGGTGGTCTCTCAGTACACGCGAGAGTATCGGTCTCCGACCTTTCGTTTTAGGCTCCGGTCACATTTGCCGTCCAGCCTTTGTCTTTATCGACCGTTATCGCCGAGATCTTCTTTGAGGCGTAAAAGCCGACCAGCCCCAGGGCGTCTTTTATCTGCAGCCGCCCGATCGGCCCCGAGCTATAGGTCACATTCAGGATATTGCGTGCGGGGTCGATGATAAACGCCGCCGGTTGGATGATATTGCGCTTCTCCTCGTACCAGCAGGTCAGGGTCGCGGCCGTGGCCGGGCCGTCCACGCCGTAGATGACGGGAAACGTCAGCTCCGACTTATCGACCGTCTGCTGGGCTTTGTCGAGCGGATCGGTTGAGACGGCGTAGACCGAAATCCCGGTTGCCTGGGCCTGCTCAAGATTGGCCTGATAATCAGCCAACTGCTGATCACAGAACGGTCACCAGTGAGCCCGATAGGTCAGGACGATAGCGTACGGGGTCGAGATGTCGGCCGGCAGATTGACCGTCCCTCCGCCGACGATCGGACCGCTGATGGCGGGAAAGGGGTCTCCGGGGTGGAGGCGTTCCATAGCTGTGCTCCTTTCTGGGATGCGCGCCGGGTCAGGGCGGACAAGGCGCGGTGGGCCACCTGTAGCCATGTCCCGGCGGCGAGTCAAGACCAGAGCGTGTTGGTCTTCTGCAACAGGCCGGCCCTGTGCTATACTCCGGCCCATGACCAGTCCGTTGCCTCCGTCTCCCGCGCCTCCTGGCCTCATTCCAGAATTTGCCGCGCTCAGCCTGTGATATTGCACGCATGGCTAGAGACTCCCGATCACCTACGTCTAAGCAGGCCGCCAAGAAACCCCCGCCCCGGACCCTGCTGGGTGCCATTGGTGCCGTGCTGCGAAAAATACCGACCACCTTTGTCCTGGTCCTAATTGGACTTTTTATTGTTTTTCGCTCGGCGGACGAGGAGCAGCCACCAGAGCAACAACCCGAAGACTCGATATCACAGGAAGAGCCGCAGCCCCCGGCTGATCTTCCTGCCAATATCAGCCCGGCCTTTTGGACCTGTGTCTACCGCACCGACACCCAGCTCTCCGAAAGCCTCTGGTCAGATGTGTACTACGGCATGGAAGCCAGCGACGCCGGGCGCTCGATATCCGTTTCCGTCTCTCCGAAATGGACCGACCTGACGCCCGACCAGCGCTCTATCGTAGTCGAACTGGTGGCGACGACCTGGCAAAAGAACAGCCAGGACCTGGCAGTCTTCGAGCCGGGAGCCGGACTGGAAAGCGTGACGCTCAAAAGAGCGGAAGACGACACGGTAGTGGCAGTCTGGACGCCGCACGACGGGGTCCAACTCGTCGACGGGGGTTCCGAATCTCAAAGCCACGGATAGCCAGACGAGACCGCGCGGGGAATAACCGGATACGAAGCAAAAGGAAGGCATGCAGCCCGATTCGTTTTTTACCATAGACTGGCGGGACGGTGCGGTGGTGATGATCGATCAACGCGCCTTACCCACCCGGGAAGTCTATCGCACCTACACGGATTACCGCAGCGTCGCACGCGCCATTACCGATATGGTGATCCGCGGGGCTCCCGCGATTGGCGTTGCCGCTGCCATGGGGATCGCGCTTGGCGTGCGACAGCTCAAACGGAGTCTACAGCCCGACGTGTTCGCGCGTATCTGTCAGGTCTTTGCCGCCACCCGACCGACCGCGGTCAACCTCTTTTGGGCCATTGACCGCATGCGAGGCCGATATGAGAAAGCGCGGGCCAAAGGCCGTGACGCCCTGATTGCCGCCCTGGAGCAGGAAGCCTTGAAAATCTATAGGGAAGACCTGGCCGCCAATCGGCGTATGGGCCGCTATGGCGCAAAATTGATTCCTCAGGGAGCGACGGTTTTAACCCATTGCAACGCGGGTGCGCTGGCAACGGCCGGATATGGAACCGCCCTGGGGGTGATCCGGGCCGCCTGGGAGCAGGGCAAGAATATCTCTGTCTTTGTGCCGGAAACACGACCGTATTTACAGGGCGCGCGTTTAACCGCCTGGGAACTCGTCCGCGAGGAGATTCCCGCAACCCTGATTACCGATAATATGATCGGCCATTTCATGCAAAAGGGCGCGATTGATTGCGTGATTGTCGGCACCGACCGCACCGCGGCCAATGGAGACGTGGCCAATAAGATCGGGACGTATACGTCCGCCGTGCTGGCCGGACGACACAAGGTGCCGTTCTATGTGGCCGCCCCAACCACGTCGATTGATCTGAATTGCCCCTCGGGCAAGAAGATTCCGATTGAAGAGCGGTCCGCCCAGGAAGTCACCCATGTGCTGCGCCAACAGATTGCCCCCAGCGAAATCGCGGTCGCTCATCCGGCTTTTGATGTCACCCCCCATCGCTTGGTCAGCGCGATCATCACCGAAAAGGGGATCGCCCGCGGCCCCTATTCACAGTCGTTGCCGAAATTTGTCAAAAGAAAACGGTGAGACGGATATCCGCACTCATCCCGCTGCCCGTTGGACAATCGTCTCAACCAGAGTGTGGTGTTCCGGCGCTCCGATTGCGGGCAACGGGAGAGACGGCCGGTCGGCAATACGGTGCTTCAGCCGCTCGACACGGCGCTGCGCTTCGGCCACCCGCTCCTCGGCCAAAACCCCTTGTTGCACTGCTCGCCGGCACGCATCCCGAGCGCTGAGAGCATGCTCCAGGCGCTGGCAGACCAATAAGAGATCGGCCCCGGCGCTGAGCGCCTGAACCGCAGCGGCTGCAACCGACGAATGGCGGATGATAGCGCCCATCTCCAGATCGTCCGAGACAATGACGCCCTGGAATCCTAACCGTTTCCGCAGCAGATCGTTCATAATGATCGGGGAGAGCGAGGCAGGCTGCTGCGGGTCCAGGGCGGGATAGACAACGTGGGCGGTCATCAGGAGTTCGATCTCCTGGGCAATAGCGGCTTGAAAGGGGCGGAGGTCAACTGCCTCCAGGGTCGCGCTGTCTCGCTCGTCGTAGGGCAGATCGTCGTGCGAATCGATCACGGTCGCCCCATGCCCGGGGAAATGCTTGCCGCACGGGAGCACGCCGGCCGCGCGCAGTCCGGCGGCAAGGGCACAGCCAAACTCCGCCACCCGCTGCGGGTCAGAGCCAAACGCGCGGTCGCCAATAACGGTGTTGGCGGGATTGCTGTACACGTCCAGTACGGGAGCAAAGTCAATATCTATCCCCACGTTGCGCAGCTCCCGCCCAAGGGCAACCCCGACCTCATGGGCAAGTTGTGGAGAGCCGGTCTGGCCGATCTGCAAAGCGGGCGGGAAATGGGTGAATGGCGGTGAGAGACGATGGACACGCCCGCCTTCGGCGTCAAGCGCAATCAAGGGGGGGTGCTCGGGAGTCAGGGCATGGATGTCCGAACACAGGGCCCGAAGCGTGTCCGGGTCCGTATAATTCCGCTGAAAGAGGATAATGCCACCGGGCTGCAAGTCGGCAAGTATCCGGCGCGTCTCAGTATTAAGCGTTGGCTGGGGAATGCCAACCATCAGGCATAACCCAATGTCGTCCGGGGAGTTCATAACCGTACTCTAGCAAGAAGGCCGATATGAGAAAATCCCGCAGTACCTAGACAATCCTCGGACAAATATGCTAACAGCACGCCCATACTATTACTTTGCCCTGGACGGGAGAGCCGCCGGGCGACAAACCGGTCGACCCACACAGGTTCTGTCAGGGCAAAAGGATAGTGACGGCAGACCGCTTGGATCCAATTGTACGGACCGAGACGGACGGCAGAAGAACTAGACGGCAGGGAATAGTGACAGCGGGCCGCTCTGGCAAAAGCCCGCATAGTCTTCACACCATCCTCCCTGTCCCCACGCCCTCCGACTGTGGTCCATGGCGAAGCTGTAGAAGGAGGGACAACATGCAATCCGCAAAGATTTCGGTTCCTGAACTGCAACGGCTGAAGGCGTCCGGGCAAAAGATCACGGCCCTCACCGCCTACGACTACCCGTTCGCCCGCATCCTGGACGAGTGTGGCATCGATTTTCTTTTGGTCGGTGATTCTCTGGGCACGACCGTGCAGGGGGCGGATACGACCCTGCCGGTCACGATGGACGATATGGTCTACCACCTCAGGCTGGTCAACCGGGCGCGCCCGCGCGCCCTCATTGTGGGCGATATGCCGTTTCTCTCCTACCAGGCCGGCATTTGTGAGGCGATTGCCAATGCCGGACGCTTACTCAAGGAAGGCGGAGCCGAGGCCGTCAAACTGGAGGGCGGGGTCAATATCGCCCGGGTCATCAAGGCCATCGTGAATGTGGATATTCCCGTGATGGGCCATATCGGCCTGACGCCGCAATCGGTGCATCGCATGGGCGGCTATAAGGTCCAGGGCAAGAAATCGGGCCGCCAGCCCGGCGCGCGGGAACGGCTCATCGAAGACGCCGAAGCCGTCACCAACGCCGGTGCCTTTGCCGTGGTCTTGGAAGGCGTCCCCATGGACCTGGCCGCCGAGATAACGGATATGCTGCCGATTCCAACCATTGGGATTGGTGCCGGTCCGCACTGTGACGGCCAGATTCTGGTGATGCATGATCTGCTGGGCATGTCCGGTGATTTTACGCCCAAATTCGTCAAACGCTACGCCAATCTGGAGCAGGTGGTGACCGCCGCGGTGCATGCCTATATCAGCGAGGTGCGGGAGCAGGCCTTCCCCCAGGATGAGCACTCGTTCCATTAGGGCGTACCCTGAAGAACCGGAAACAGAGCCGTGCAGATTATTCGGACCGTTCGAGAGATGCAGCGCTGGTCGGAAGATCAGCGCCTGGAGCGTAAGACCGTGGCCTTTGTCCCCACCATGGGATTTTTGCACGAGGGCCATCTCAGCCTGGTGCGCGAGGCGAAGAATCGAGGCGATGTGGTCGTGGTCTCCATTTTCGTCAATCCCATGCAGTTCAATCAGACGTCCGACTTCGACAAATACCCGCGTGACGAGGACCAGGACGAACGCGCCCTGGAAGCACTGGGCACCGACGTGTTGTTCATGCCGCCGCCGGCTGAAATCTATCCCGATGGCTACCAGAGCGCGGTTGAGGTCGAGAAAGTCAGCCAGCCCTTGTGCGGGGCTTTTCGTCCCGGCCATTTTCGGGGGGTGACAACGGTGGTGGCCAAGCTGTTCAATATGGTCAAGCCGCACTGCGCCCTGTTCGGCGAGAAGGATTTCCAGCAGTGTGTTGTGATCAAGCGCATGGTCCGGGACCTGAACTTTGACATCGATATCGTTACCCTGCCGACGGTGCGCGAAGACGACGGCCTGGCCATGAGTTCCCGGAATGCCCGGCTGAGCGCGACCGAGCGAGAGACGAGCCTGTGCGTGTCGCGCGCGCTCACGGCTGCCCAGGAACTGGTCTCCGGCGGCCAGGCCTCCCCGGTCGTGATTCTCCAGGCCGTGCAGCAGATATTAACTCAAAACGCCGAGGTGCGGGTTGAGTACGCCTCTCTGTGCCAGCCTGAAACGCTCGAAGAAGTGGAGCAGATATCCGGTCCCACCTTGTTGGCTATCGCGGTCTGGGTCGGCGATGTCCGGCTGATTGATAACCGTGTGCTACACTAGTCGCAGAGCGTGAACATGGCCAAAGAGAAATCCGCCCAGAGAGCGATCTGCGTCAATCGCAAGGCGCGGCACGACTATATCATCAACGAAACCATAGAAGCCGGGATTGTGTTGAACGGCGGAGAGGTCAAATCGCTCCGGGACGGTCGGGCCAACCTCAAGGACAGCTATGGCCGGATCGACAGGGGCGAGGCGTTTTTATTGAACGCGCATATCAGCGACTACAAACCGGCCCATTATTTCAACGGTGACCCCAACCGCCGGCGCAAGCTCCTCCTGCACAAAAAAGAAATCATGCGCCTGATGGGCAAAACAAAAGAGCAGGGATTGACCCTGGTTCCTCTACGGCTGTACTTTAAGGAAGGTCGGGTCAAGGTTGAGTTGGCTTTGGCCAAGGGTAAACGGACGTATGACAAGCGTGCTGCCATCCGCGAACGCGAGATGAAGCGCGATGTTCAACGTGCCATGCATAGACGAACAGGCTAGGGGAGGTATGTCTCCTGGTCTTTTCCCTGTGTGAGAGACATAACTGCGATAAGGGGGCGATCTGGTTTCGACGGGGGCTAGAAAGCCAGGGCTGCATGCCGGGGTTCTGTCCCGCCCGTAAAACGGACAGGCTGCAATTTAACTGCAGACGATTTTGACTACGCTCTTGCTGCCTAGAGCAGCTTGCGTCTTACCGATCCGCGCCCGTAGGGTCGGCTAAGGCGACACAAATCGGGATAGGGTTTGCATCGTGCCGAAGGGTGCGCGCCCGAAACTTTACTTTGGCTGGTCTGAGGGCATCCTGCTCGTAGGAGGCCCGAGGACGAGATTAAAATACGAGCTACGCATTGTAGATGCCTTGAGTGGACTACTTCCGGACGCGGGTTCGATTCCCGCCGCCTCCACCATTTTTCAAAACACACCTCTTAATGTACGAAGGCCATGAGGGAGAACCACGATGAGTTCCGATAAAACCGGCGGCCCCGTAGGCGCGCCGACAGACAGCGAGCTGCGTGCGGCCGCGCAGGCTTTATTTCTCGATCTGGATCGGGGCGACCTGGATTTCTTCGCAACCGCGATGGGCAGCTTCGTCGACGACTACAATGCCATCGACGCCATGGACGCGCCGACCCTGCCGACGAAATACCCGCGCGGTGAGGGTTATCGCCCGACCGGCGATGAGAACCGTTACGGTGCCTGGCAGTGGAAGTGTTCGGTCAAAGGCGCGGCGTCCGGCAAGCTCGCCGGCAAACGCGTCGCCATCAAGGACAACATCAGCGTTGCGGGCATGCCTATGCTGAACGGCTCGGCGCTGTATGAAGGCTTTATCGCCGACGAAGACGCGACCGTCGTGACCCGCGTGCTCGATGCCGGCGGCGAAGTGGTCGGCAAGGCCGTGTGCGAAAACTTCTGCTATTCCGGCGGCAGCCATACGTCGGCTTCGGGCCCGGTGAGGAACCCGCGCAACCCCGACTTCATGACCGGCGGCTCGTCGAGCGGCTGCGCCGTATTGATTCTGACGGGTGAATGCGACATGGCGATCGGCAGCGACCAGGGCGGCTCCGTACGCATGCCGAGCTCGTGGTCTGGCTGCGTCGGGATCAAGCCGACTCACGGCCTCGTGCCCTATACCGGCGCCGGACCCATCGAGCACACGATCGATCACCTTGGGCCGATGGCTGCCTCGAGCCTCGATTGCGCCCTGTTACTCGAAGTCATCGCGGGCTACGACGATGGCCGCGACCCGCGTCAGGTGGCGGCGTTGCAGGCAAAACCCTATAGCGAACTCGTCGGCCAGGGGATCGAGGGGCTGCGGATCGGTATCGTGCGCGAGGGCTTCGGCGCACCGGGCTCGGAAGCGGATGTGGATGAATCCGTGATGGCTGCGGCCCGACGGCTGCATGAAGCCGGTGCCGGGGTCGGAGAAATCTCCATCCCCATGCACACCGAGGCCCTGAAGATCATGTTCGCAAGTTCCGTCGACGGGACGCTGTCAACGTGGAGCGATCAGGGTCCGGCGGGCGGAAACGCAGATGGCCACCACCCACTCGGAGCGATCCGCTTCTTTCAGGAGGCGCGCAAAACCCGGGCGGCAGAGCTGCCGGACATGGCCAAGACCGTGCTGCTGTTCGCGCAGGTCATGCGCGCCCGTTACGGCAACTATTATTCCGCCAAGGCACAAAACCTCGTCCGCACGCTCCGCGCCGCCTATGATCGCGCGTTCGATACATGCGACCTGCTCGTGATGCCGACGACCGTGATGAAAGCTCACCGGATCCCGCCCCCGGACGCATCGCGTGAAGTCGTCATGGGGCTCACGCTCGACATGATTGGCAACACCGCGCCCTTCGATGCGACGAGCCATCCGTCGATGAGCGTGCCGACCGGTCTGTCCAACGGCCTGCCCGTCGGCATGATGATCACGGGACGCTACGGTGAAGACGATGTCGTGCTGCGCGCCGGGCATGCGTTCGAGACGGTGCGTGGACCGTTTTGAGCGTTCGCGGAACGCCGCCGCCGGATCAGCCTCGGCGCTGGGCGGCTGTCAGGAAGAGATCCGTTCATGACGGGTTCGCAGCACTCCGGCCTTCAGGGCCGCAAGCCTAATCAGGGGAGGGGGCGATGAGTTCACACAGCGAGATTCACTACGAAGTCGTCTGGCCGAAATCGCCACTCGCGGTACAGCCACGGCATCTCGCCGAGCGGCTCGACACGCTCGAGGGCAAACGAGTCGGGTTTCTGTGGGATTTCCTGTTTCGCGGTCACGAGCTTTTTCCGGTCATCGAAAAAGAGCTGAAGCACCGCTTCACCGGGATCGAAATCGTCGGGTACGATGAATTCGGCAACACGCACGGGGGTGATGAAGCCGAGGTGATTGCCGCCCTCCCTAACCGGTTGCGCGACCGCCGTATCGACGCCGTCGTCTCCGGGGTGGGATGTTGAGGGAGTTGTACGCCCGCCGTGATGCGGGCGTCGGTTGTCGCGGAAGCCGCCGGGATGCCATCGGTGTCGCTGGTCTGCGAAGGGTTCGAACGCCAGGCGGCGGCCACTGGTCGCGGCGCGGGATTCGAGGGGCTTCCCCTCGGTGTGCTGCGCGGGCACGTGGACGCGCAGAGCTACGACGAGATGATCGGTTCCCTGCGTGACGCGACGCTCGACCAGATCATAGCCGGCCTTACCAGCGCGCCGGTCGTCGGTGAGGGCGCTGGCGCCGAGCCCGCGTCACTGGATGTCGTCGCCACGGGAACGATTGACGAGATCAACGAACGTTTCACCGTTGAGGGTTGGAGTGATGGGCTGCCGGTCGTTCCGCCGACCCAGGACCGGGTCGCGGCGTTTCTCGGTGCGCTGAACGATAACCCCTGGAGAGTAATTGGCACCGCCCGACCCTCGGGCCGCGAGATCACGGTCTGGTCGGTTGCCGTCAATGCCGTCATGACCGGCTGTCAGCCCCGGCACCTGCCTGTGCTCTTGGCGCTCGCCGAAATCATCGCCGATCCCGGTTACGGCGTAGAGCACTCGGGCAACACCACCGGGGCCGACGCCCTCGTCATCGTGAATGGGCCGTCGATGGCCGCACTCGGCTTCAACACAAGGCAGGGTGTCCTTCGGGAGGGCGCCCACGCAAATACCAGCGTCGCCCGATGGCTCCGGCTGTACCTGCGCAATGTCTGTGGATTCACCGCCGACGAACACGACAAGGCCACGTTCGGTAACAGCACCCGGGTGGTATTGGCCGAAGATGAGCAGACGCTGACCGACATCGGCTGGCAACCGCTGAGTGCGGAGTTCGGGTTCGGGCGGGGCGACGACGTGGTCACCATGGCCCGCATGAACAGCGGCCTTATTCTCGGCAGCGTCTTCGGATCGACGGG
>WTHD01000114.1 GCA_011523265.1 Candidatus Binatota bacterium | reverse complement strand
GCGTTTTGTGTATGGGCAGGAAGCGGCCGATGCAGAAAAGAAAGCCGGCTGAGCCGAGCCTGAAAAGAAAAATTCTTCAGAACTCAATAAAGTGGTACTCGGTCAGCCAGACACTATCGTAGCCGAGTTCTTCGCTGAGCAGAATCTGCGCAAACTCCCGGTGAATAACCTCTTCATGCGAGCTGCCCGGCGGAGCCTGAAGAAAATAATAGGTGCCAAAGCGCATAGAGCTGTCCTTTGGTTATGCGAGAAAAGAAAAGCCTACTCCCTCCTATATCAGGGAGAAAAGGGATTGGGCAGGGCAGAGAATCCCACTCGAATTTGTCGATGGAAATGCTTACAATACACCGAGAATTGGGGAGTAGGCGACTCTTTAGCTGACCTCGTCTTTCTCTATCAGGGAGGAACCTTGTCATGTCATACTCAACACTTGAAACAGAAATTCAGGAGCAACTCATGCAACTATCTCTTGAGCAACAACGGCAGGTGCTGGAGTTTGCACGCGCCCTGGCGACGGCCCGAGTGCATGGGGTGCCCGGGCAGACATTATTGCGTTTTGTCGGCTTGATCGAGGCCGATGATCTCGCCACCATGCAACAATCGATCAAAGAAGGCTGCGAGCAGATACAGCCCAATGAGTGGTAGAATACTGATTGATACGAATATTGTCATTGCTCTTTTTGCCGGGGAAGCTGCGGTACGGCAGCACTTGGCAGAAGCCGATGAGGTATTCCTTTCCAGCATCGTACTGGGCGAGTTGTATTATGGGGCGCAGAAATCTGCCCGTGCGGAAACGAATATATCCCGTATCAATATGCTTACAGTAGGGAATGTCGTCCTTGGCTGTGATCTCATCACTGCACAGCACTACGGAGCCATCAAAGATCATTTAAGGACAAAAGGCCATCCTATCCCCGAAAACGATATTTGGATCGCTGCTACGGCCAAGCAACATCAACTGACGCTTGCGACGCGAGACGAACATTTTCAGGTTGTTGAGGGGCTTGCCGTAGAGCAGTGGTAGACGCTCGGGCCTAAGGAGTCAGACTTACCGCAATCTTCAGCAGCAACCTATCCGCCCCGCGTGGCCCAATGAGGGATATGCCGGTCGGACAACCGTCAAGAGTACCCAACGGCAGGTTGACTTGAGGGAGACGGGCCAGGCCGGCGATACATAAGAGACTCAACGCCTGAGCCCGAAACACCTCCAGCTCATCCGCAGGTGTATTCCGAAGCGGGGCAATGCCGGGTGCGGTCGGGAGACATAAGACGCTATCCTCTCCGAGGAATGCGTCCATGCGAGCGGCAACCTGTTCCCGTTCTTCCCTGGCGCGGTCCACCTCGGCTTGCTGAATTGTGGCTGTCCACTCGAAACGTTTATGAATATCCGGCCCGAAAGTAGGCTGGACTTCGCGAATCCAAGCGCCGTGATTGGCCCAGATCTCCGCGCCTTGCAGAACCCGGAAAAGCTGCATCCATTCCGAGAGGCCTTCAGGATTGATGGTGACGGACTGTGACGGGCCAATAGCCTGGCTGAGTTTTGTGACTGCGGGTTGGAGTGCTGCGGTGACCGTACCGCCAGCCAGAGTAAATGCATCTGAGGCCAGGAGCAGTTGGCGTGGAGGTCGCGCGTCGCTCTGATCGTCCAGGAGCACCCGACCGACCTTTTCCAAGAGTCTGGCGTCTCGGGTAAACCACCCGACGGTGTCAAAGCTTGACGCGAGGGGGGCTATTTCGTCGAGCGGAATACGCCCGTGGGTCGGTCGAAAACCAAATATCCCGCAGTAGCTGGCCGGTAAACGCACCGAACCGCCACAGTCGGTTCCAATGGCAAAATCCACCAGACCGCCCGCGACCGCGGCAGCCGAGCCACTGGAAGAGCCCCCTGGGATACGGCCCACTGCGTTCGGATTCACCGGCGTGCCGTAGTGGACATTTTCACCGTTGAGACTGTAGGCCAGCTCATCCGTATGCGTTTTGCCCACAATATGGGCGCCCGCGTCGAGCAAACGTTGCACCGCGGGAGCTGTGGTCTCGGCTACGGGATGGGTCCGCAGCCAGTCCGGATTGCCCGCTCCAGTGGAGTGCCCTTCGATATGGAACACGTCTTTTACCGCAAGAGACAGGCCTGCGAGCGGCCCCGTCTCTGAACCGGGAAGCGTAACGTGGGTGTGGCGACAGAATGCGCCTAAGGGGTCGTTCATGGTAGCCTCAGGGCCGATGCAGCTCAGCCGGTTTTCTGGTGAATGTCTGCCGTCCGCGTTTGAAGCCGTACAGCGGGGGGACGACTTCGGCTACGGCTGCCTCAGGTGTCGTACAGTCCAGGACAACCAGATCGGCCGCTTTTCCGACCTCCACGCCATAGTCTTCGAGTCCCAGTATTTGGGCTGAACATCGAGTGACCATATCAAAGCAGGCCCGCACTTCCTCTTGATTATCCACCTGGCAGATATTGGCATACAGGTTGGCCATACGAATCAACGAGCAGTCGCCAAACGGCGTGAAGGGATTGAGCACATTATTGGTCGAGAGCGAGCAGGTAACGCCTCGCTGTACGAGTTTATGCGCCGGAGTCACGCCACGGATAATATTGTGATCCTGGTGACGACCCATCAGGTAGAGGTCCGTCGCGGGCAGCACGGTGACCGCGACGCCAACATTTACCAAGCGTTGAGCGATATTGGAAAATCGTTCTGGAGAAATGGTTGACATCTTGGTCACATGGCCGACGGTGACCCGGCCCCCATAGCCGAACTTTTCAGTCAGATCGCACACATACTCAATATCCAGTTCGTCCGAGGTATGACCGAAGTCCAAATGCATATCGATATCAACGTTGAACTCACGAGCCAGTGCAAAGATGCGATCCATCTGACCGTGTGGATCGGTGTCCGTGTAAGGGGCGGCGCCAATAACGCTCGCGCCCCGATTGAGCGCGGCAACTAAAAGTTCGTCGGTCCCCGGATTATTGAGCAAGCCTTCCTGCGGAAAGACACACACCTCAAGGTCCAGCGCCCACTGATATTCCTGGATGAGGGGGAGCACCCCGTCGAGGCCCCGCAGCCCTATGCCAGGGTCAACCTCAAGGTGGGTACGCACATGGGTGGTGCCGTGCAGGATACATTTTTCCAAGGTGCGGGCTGCCCGTTGGTGCACGTCTTCTGCGGTGAACGCCTGTTTGGCAGCAGTGACTTGGACGAGGACTTCTTCCAGATTCCCTTCGGCCGACTGGCAGCGGTCCAGGATGCAGGATTTGTCCAAATGGATATGGGTTTCAATGAAACCCGGCGTGACGAAACGACCCCGCAGGTCAAGCGCACGCCCGTCGGCTGACAGCTTGGATTCTATAGCTGCTATGCGGCCATTCTGGATACCAATATCAACGGTCGTCTGACCCTCCTGTCCGGCAAGGCGTCCATTTCTGAGAATGAGGTCCATGCTGGCCTCCTTTTTCCTCGTGGTTCGCACTGTTTCCCCTCATGGTCAAGCCGAACCTCCTCTTATTATCAGGAGAAGACGGGTTTTGCGAAATGTATACCCTACGGTTCTCGCTGACGCCCGCGCCTCATAATTCTTTCCGACCCTAGTAATTCTTCTAGGGACAAACGGGCGGCCCTGGTGTACGGGAGGCTAGCCAGTGGCCCCCGTGCGCACGGGGGTGCCGAGCGGGAAACACGAGGGGCCGAACTGGGAGATTCAGAATGTTTCACCCTGCGACACGATCCAAGGAGGAGTCGGCTATGCGGCTAGTGCAAACCCTGCGTTTCCTCATCGGCGGGTGGCTCGCCGGGCTCGTCCTCGGGGGGGCCGCTCTGGCACAGCCCACTCAGAATGTACCGGGGGCCTCCTCAGACGCCCCCGCCTACGAAATGGGGGTGGTGCTGATTCAATATGACGAGGCGGTCTACACCGCCCACCTCGAAGACCTCTTGGACGATCTCTGGGACAAGTTGCCCGGCGGACTCGGCGGATTCGTGGGGGACCAGTCCGATAGTGACATTCCACTCAGGCCGGTGGGGGTGATCGATGACCTACTGCGGACCAACGGATTCCCTTTGGCGGAGGTGATCGCGCGGATCGACTCCCTCCAAACCGAAGCGATTGACGTGGGCAGGGAGGAAGACCCGCACACCGTCATAGACCTCCTTAAGGACCTGCTTAAGGATGAGCCGCTCGCCGGTGTGCTGCATGCACAATCCAACTTCATCTATCACCCATCACAGGTCAGTGATGCCTACGCCACGGACCAGACCTCCAATCCCGACCCATCCCGCCTGATGGCCTGGCATCTCAAGGCCATCCAACTCAAAGATGCGTGGGATGAGGTGTGGGTCCGCGCGTCGGACCGGCCCACTGGGGCCGGACCCATCACGATTGGCATACTCGATACGGGCGTCGACTTCGGCAACTCGGATCTAGCCGGGAAGAAATGGAGCAAGACCGATTGTCGGGACGAGAATGGAATAGCGACCACGTGTAATGGCGGCCGGGATTTTGTGGGAGACACGCACGATGCGGACCCTACGCCTGTCTATGATCATGGCACCCGGGTGGCCGAGGGGGCCGCCGGGGAGTTCAATAATGGGTATGGCAGCTTCGGGGTGGCCCAGGATGTCGAGCTTGTGGGCATCCGGGTTGGCGATCTCTCTTTCGCCACGCTGGACGTCGTCCAAGGCGTAAATTTCGCACGGCACAACCAGATTGACATTATCAATGTGAGTCTGGGCCGCTTTCATGACTATCAGAGCTGTACCGAGTATAGTACGACACCGGCCAACTCGTTGTTGCTAGAGTACCAGACCCTTCAGAATTATTCAGCCGGGCTGTTCGTCATCGCTGCCGGAAATAAACCTGTTAAATCGGGAGGAGTTGGCGTTATAGACCTGCCGGCGGACTTTGCGTCTGATCTGAGTCTCAATGGGCAGCAATGTTGGCCCGGCCTGGACAACGTGATACAGGTGGGCGGCACGGAACTGGACCAAGCGAATAACAGGGAACGTATTTGGCATAAAACCACCTATGGTGCCCATATCGATATTGCCACCGGGGCAGAAGACATCCCAACATTAATAGACACAAGCTCAGGCAACTCTTTTGCCGCCCCACAAGTGGCGGGCGTGGCGGCCCTGATGTTAATGGTCAAACCCACCCTGACCCCCA
>WTHD01000300.1 GCA_011523265.1 Candidatus Binatota bacterium | reverse complement strand
GCCTCGGCTGGTGATTTTAGCGGTCATTGATGAGCCCAAGACGGCCACCTACGGAGGGACGGTCGCGGCCCCAGTATTTCAGGCGATTGCCCGGCAGTCCCTTGCCTACCTTGGGGTTGCGGGAAGTCCGGGAGAAGGAACGGACATCCAATGGGCAGGCGGTCCGCATTTCTCGACTGCCAAGCTCTCCGCTGAACCCGCGTTTTCGCCCGAAGCCTCTAGCGCAGGAGGGGATGACGTGTTAGCCGACCGCCCTGCCGATGACTTTATTGGTCTCAGTCTGCGGGCGGCCATGCGGAAAGCGTCTGCGAGCGGGCTGCGGGTCGTTGCCCACGGGAGCGGATATGTCACGGGCCAGAGGGTCCGAAATAAGGTGCAGACTGGTGAAGCGGTGTATGAACTCAGACTGGAAGCGGACGAGTGAGGTGTGATGTGACGTGGTTGCGGCAGCTCCTGCCGCTTGATGCATCCGGGTTCACTGACCCGGCGTTCCGGATTCATGGCCCGACCGATATTCCGATCGAGTCGCTGGTGTACGACTCTCGCCGGGTGACGCCAGGGGCGCTCTTTTTTGCCCTGCCGGGAACAAAGACGGAGGGGACGGCTTTTCTTGAACAAGCGCTCGACCAGGGGGCGCGGGCTGTCGTCGCTCCGCCAGGTACGAAGGTGCCCCCAGGTGTGACCCTGATCACCTCAGAGCAGCCACGACGACTCCTTGGGGCAATCGCCGATCAATTTTATCAGCGGCCGAGTGAACGGCTGACCCTGATCGGTGTGACTGGAACAAGTGGAAAAACAACAACAACGTATGTGTTGGAAGCCATAGGCAAAGCGCTGGGCTGGTCGGTTGGCGTGATCGGAACGGTGAACTACCGCTATGCAGATCAGGAGCGGCCTGCTCCCCTGACCACCCCTGAGGCGGTTGAACTGCAGGCCCTCTTATACGACATGGTCAGAGCTGGGGTGAGTCACGCCATTATGGAGGTCTCGTCTCATGCCTTAGCTCAGGAGCGGGTCTGGGGCTGTCGCTGGAACGGTGGGGTCTTTACGAACCTCGGCCGTGACCATCTCGATTACCATCTGAATACGGCGGCGTATTTTGCCGCAAAGGCCCAGCTCTTTCGCAACGGTCTGGCCAGATCGCCAAAACGCGGCCGCTTTGCGGTCATCAACGCGGATGACACCTGGGGCCAGAAACTACTCACAGAGCAATTTTCCTATCCCGTGCTGAGCTATAGCCTCCACCAGGATGCGCCGGTCTCTGTCCGGCACGTCAACTATAGTTTGGCTGGCATCCAGGCTGAGGTGCAGGTTGGACAAGAGATGTTCTCCGTCGCGTCGCCTTTGATTGGTGAGCCGCACGTCTATAACATCCTTGCGGCCGTCACTGTTGCGCATGTCCTTGGGGCCCCACTCAAACAGGTGAGTGAAGGGATCGCTCACTGTCACCGTGTTCCAGGCCGGCTCGAAGCCCTCTCGGTCGGACGACAATTTGAGGTCTTCGTCGATTATGCCCATAAGCCCGACGCCCTGGAGAAGGCGCTGGCGGCCTTGCGGACTCTTACCGCAAAGCGGCTGATTACCGTCTTCGGCTGCGGCGGGGATCGGGACAGGGGCAAGCGGCCGCTGATGGGGGAAGTCGCAGGCCGTTTGAGTGACGTGGTGGTTTTAACCTCGGACAACCCCCGAACCGAAAACCCGGACCAGATCTTAACGGAAACGGAATCGGGGCTCAGTCGGACTGGGATGACTCGCCAGGAGTCCAGCCGGGTGAGGGGAGCGGATATCCTCACAGGCTCGTATATGGTCATTGCCGATCGACGCAGCGCTATCCGACGGGCGCTGGACGAAGCCCAAGCTGGCGATGTGGTCGTCATTGCCGGCAAGGGACACGAGGATTATCAGATTATCGGCACGACGCGCGCTCATTTTGATGATGCGGAAGAGGTCCGACACTATCTGTCGGTGGAGGGCTGTGCGTAATGCTGTACGCCTTTCTCTACGCCCTCCATACGACCTACTCCGGGTTTAACGTCTTTCGCTATATTACGTTCAGAACCCTGTTGGCGGGCCTCTTGGCTCTGAGCGTTTCCTTTATCCTCGGGCCGTGGCTGATTGCGCGCCTGACCGCGCTCAAGGCGGGCCAGCCCATCCGCTCAGATGGACCCGCGGCACATCTGACTAAAGCTGGCACGCCGACGATGGGAGGAACGTTGATTCTTTTCTCTCTCACGCTGGCGACCATCTTGTTGGCGGACTTAACCAATCCGTATGTCTGGTTGGTGCTGGGCGTTACCATCGGTTTTGGCCTGATTGGACTTCTCGACGATTACAAAAAACTCAGCCAGCAGAACTCGGCCGGTTTACGCGGGAGGTATAAACTCCTGGCGCAATGTGTGATTGCCCTGGTAGCGGCCTGGTGGCTGTTCGCACAGCCGGGCTTTGACACCACGCTGACCATTCCCTTCCTCAAAGACGTTCGGCCGGCCTTGGGCTGGTGGTATATTCCCTTTGCCGCCCTTGTGGTGGTGGGAGCCTCGAATGCGGTCAATCTCACTGATGGTCTGGATGGATTAGCCATTGGACCGGTGATGATCGCTGGGGTGACCTATGCCATTTTCACCTATGTGAGTGGGCATAGTGGAATGGCTGAGTACTTACAGGTGCCCTATGTGGCGGGTTCGGGTGAGGTGGCCGTTTTCTGTGGGGCACTGGCGGCCGCCGGGCTGGGCTTTTTGTGGTTTAACGCCTACCCGGCCCAGATGTTTATGGGTGATGTGGGCTCCCTCTCCCTCGGGGCGGCGCTAGGTATTGTCGCGCTGATCAGTAAACAGGAGATCGTGCTGGTGGTCGTAGGCGGTGTTTTTGTGATTGAGGCGGCCTCGGTCATCTTTCAGGTGAGCTCGTATAAATTGAGGCGGAAACGCATCTTCCGCATGGCTCCGCTGCACCACCACTTTGAGTTGCTGGGCTGGCCAGAGCCGCTTATCATCGTCCGCTTTTGGATTGTTTCCATCATCTGTGCGCTCGCGGCATTAAGTACGCTCAAGCTGCGCTGAGAAAACGAAGATGAACCTGACGGGGAAAACCGTACTGATCATTGGCCTGGGGCGAACGGGGGAAAGCGTGGCGCGTTGTGTTCGTGCTCACGGCGGCCACGTCCGTATCGCAGACAGCCATGCCGATGCGGTCGCAGCGGCACACACCCAGTTCGATGTGGAAATCCGCTCGGACGACGACGCCGACGGACTCCTGCGCGGGGTGCAGCTCGTGATTCCCAGTCCTGGTGTGCCGGCGACGCATCCCCTGCTGCGGGAGGCGGTCCGGCGGCGGGTGGCAGTGCAGAGTGAAATCGAGTTGGCCTATCGACTCCTGACCTGTCCGGTTGTGGCCGTCACCGGCACGAACGGGAAAAGCACAACAACGGCCCTTCTTGGAGAGATGATCCGGCAGTCCGGCCAGGAGACCTTTATTGGCGGGAACCTGGGAACCCCGCTGATTGATGCTGTGGGAACAGCCAGTACGGTTGCGGTTGCCGAGATTTCCAGCTTTCAACTCGAATGGGTCGAGCAGTTCCGTCCACAGATTGGTGTCTTTCTCAATCTGAGTGAAGATCATCTCGACCGACACGGCAGTTTTGAACAATATGGCCGGACCAAGCGGCGCTTATTTGCTCGACAGCGGCGGTCTGATTGGGTGGTCATGAATCGAGACAACGCCCGCGTCCAGGCCTTATGTCACGGGCTCCCCGGACGGCTGTTTTCTTTTGGCTGGACTCCTGTGACCGAAGACAAGAGCGAAGGGGCCTGGGTTGAGGCGGAGACCCTCGTTCTTCGTCACGCCGGCCGCGAGATGCACTTTGCGCTTGATGACATTCAGCTCCGGGGGAGGCATAATATTGCCAACGTCATGGCCGCGGTGAGTGCGGCAACGTTGTGGGGAGTCCCCCCGGCTGTCATCCAGACCGTATTAGCCTCTTTTACTGGCTTACCACACCGGCTCGAACTCGTCGCGGAGAAAAACGGGGTGGCCTATATCAATGACTCCAAAGGGACGAATATCGACGCCGTGGTCCAATCGCTCAATAGTTTTTCCGAGCCGGTTATTCTACTGGCTGGCGGGGTAGAGAAAGGCGGCGATTATCGTCCCCTTCGAGAGGTCGTTCAGACCAAGGTGAAAAAGCTCATTCTCTTTGGCCAGGCCCAGCGCTCCTTATACGCGGCCTTGGGACAGGACACCGAGACACTGCTGGTCGATGCATTGGACGAGGCGGTTCAGGCCGCCCACCGGGGAGCCCGAGCGGGGGATATCGTCCTCCTCTCTCCGGCCTGTGCGAGTTTTGATCAATTCCGGAGCTATGCCCATCGTGGGGAGGTGTTCCGGTCCTCCGTTGCAGCGCTATGAAGATGCTTGACGAAATACTCTCCGGGCAGTTCACAGACGCCCAAACCGCCCAGCCGATCCGTCGTGGTCCGGTTGACTCATGGCTGCTCGGAGCGGTGCTCCTGTTGATCTTGAGTGGGGAGTTATTTGTCTTGAACACGACGTATTTTTATGCGTTTGACCGTTTCGATGATACCTATCTGTTTGTCCGGAAACATAACGTCGCCTTAGTGGTCGGCGGTCTTGGCGGTCTCGTGGCCCTGGCGCTCCCTTCGACGGTATTCCGCACCCTCGCCTATCCGGCGTTAATCGGAGCATTCGTCAGCCTCTGCCTTGTCTTGCTACCGGGCTTCGGCCACGGCAGCGTGCAACGCTGGCTGTCCTTTGGAGCGCTAAATTTTCAGCCCTCTGAATTCGCTAAGGGAGCCGTCGTGCTCTATCTTGCCTATGCACTTACGAAAAAAGCGGACCGTATACACAGCTTTGTGTATGGCCTGCTTCCGCCCCTTTTGGTGGTCGGCTGTATCGTGGCGCTCATTGCCCTGGAGCCAGATTTAGGAGGAGCCGTATTCATCAGCCTTCTTTTAGCCGCTTCGCTTTTTGTGGCCGGCGCGCGGATTCGGCATCTCGCCCTGCTGGCTTTCGTCGGGCTGCTGTGTCTCAGCTACGGAGTCCTGAGTGCAGACTACCGGACTGATCGTTTCTTGACGTTTCTGAACCAGTCGGCGGATTTGCAGGGCGAAGGCTATCAACTCGATCAGTCCCGCCTCGCCTTTGGGGCAGGTGGGGTCTCTGGGGT
>WTHD01000222.1:2683-23199 GCA_011523265.1 Candidatus Binatota bacterium | reverse complement strand
CTTCATGAGTTCGGTCTGCCAAGTCAGGAACGGATAGCCGAAATTGCCGGTCGGCTGCCAGCGCCACTTCATGTCCAGCCCGTACAGCCAGGTGTCGGCGTCCCGCCCGGTCGAATTTGGCCCGTACAGACCGGACAGACCGAACACCGCGGTCACGTCGTCGGTGAAGTCGAACGAGTTTTCCAAACGGGTCAGATAGAGGAAATCTCCAAAGCCGCGCACGTCCTGAGCGACAATCGGCCGGCCGGCGATGCCGTCACCGTGAATGCCGCCGGTCGGCTCCCCAGCGTGTTCGTCGGCGTGGCCGTGTTCGTCGGCGTGGCCGTGCTCGTCCGCATGTTCGTCTTCACCTCCGTGACCGCCGCCGTGACCGCCGCCCCCGTGGACATGGGCCAGTTCTCCGCCCAGGAAGCTGGCCATGGTCACGCCATTGGCGTTCTGCATGCCGAAGTGAAACTCGGAGAACCACGGCGTGGGAGGAAGCCACGAAGCCCGAAAACCGGCCTGTCGCATGCCGTCTCCGCCGAACATGCGGGAGTTGACCACCGGCTGATCGATCCAATCCCAGGAGTGGGGGTGTTGCGGGTTGATCTGACCGAACTCGGTCAGAAAATGGCCGACCTCAAGCTGAAGCCCATAGGGCAGGGCCGACGAGGTGAGAAATGCCTCTTCAAGCTCAAGCGTGGTCTCGCCGGTGCTCGGGTTGACCGAGGTGAGGATATGCGCATTGCCGGTAAAGTAGGGGTCAACCGCACCGGACAGGGAAAATTCAGCCTGACCCAGAGTGAAGCCGCGTTGTTTCGGGTCGTGGCTACCACCCTGTAGCGTTGAAATCGCGGCGTCTCGCTCGCTGGAGCCGCCGGCGTAGAGCATCACGTCAGCCGCAATGTCGATGAGGCGCAACTGTGCGTTTCCGCCCAGCGGCTGTGACCACAGCGCCCGCCGGTCCGGTGCTGCTGGCTCAAAGTCCGGGACGCCGAGTTCGTCCAGCGCCTGGTCTAACGGAGAGTCAACCTGGGCGGCCATACGATCAACTTGTTGCCGCTGTATTGCCTGGACTTGCGCCTCTTGTGCCTCGACTTGCTGCTTGAGTGCCTGATCTCGCGAGGTCGAATCCTTTTGCATTTGCGAGATGGTTTGCTGGAGTTGCTCGACCGTTTGCTGAAGACGGTCAACCTGACTGCGGAGGGCTTGGACCTCGGCCGGGTCGCCGGCCTGGGCGCTGGCGCCTGGCGGGGACAAAAGGATGGAGGTGGCCGAGACGAGAGCGATCACGAGTGTTGTGCGCATGGGAGTTCCTTGTTGCATAATAGTTGTAATAGAAACATCATTAAAGAACGACAAAAGATTGTCAAGCCGACCCGGGCCGCCATGGTCCTAGTGCGGGACGAGACATGAATCGAGCGCATCAAGCAGTGCCGAGCGGTCAAACGCCGCGCCAATAAACACCAGATGATCCTGAGGTTGTGGGGTCAGGGATACCTGTCCGATAAAAAACTCTTTTCCGTTGTACTGTAACTCCCACTGTTTTGAGGAGTCGTGAAAGCGAACGAAGCCCTTCGCCCGCCAGACTTCGTCGGGCAGTTCCTGCATCACTGCGGCAAAGGGCTCAGGGATAAAGGAACACGGAGCGCGATAGGTCAGGGTGTGGAAATGGTCATGCTGGGGCGCGCGAGCAGTGGTGGGGGCCGTCCGAGTCCCCTGCTGACTCAGCACTTCAGAAAAGTCCACCTCGGCGTAGGTGGTCAGGAGAATTTTGGCTCGAGAGTTTTTGCGTTGGACTTCTTGAGCCGTTCTTGCGAGCTGCATCCAATGGGCGAGGTCACATTTGTTAATCAAGACGAAGTCTGCCGTCTCAGTAAACGAATGCATGCCATAGCCTGCCATCTGTTGGGATGAGCCCCGCACGTCGATAACGGCAATCATCGCGGCAACAAACGCGCGTGACAGCATCTCTATATGTGTGAGTTGATCCAACAGGCGGACAGGATCGGCTAGCCCGGTTGCTTCGATAAAGATGACATCGGGCCGCTGGGTGATGAGAGCCGTGAGGGCGGAGTTCAGATCCGGCCGCAGCGTACAGCAAATACAACCATCGGCAAACGTTTTGGTCGGATAGCCTTGCCCCCGGAGGAGTTCACCATCGGTGCTCACGTCTCCATAATCGTTAATCAGAACCGCCGGCTTGAGACCCTGTGAAGCGGCATAGGCCAGGAGACCCTGCAGGAAGGTTGTCTTGCCGCTCCCCAGGAAGCCGGAAATGACGTAGATGGGGATGCTGGGAGCGTGCTCGAATAGCGTTTTTACGGACAGCATCACGCAAGAGACAGCCGAGTGAGACAAAAAGGCACCCCCAACAGAGTAACAGGAGGGAAACTCTGTCGGGGGGCCGGGCAAGGAAGGCAGGCGCTCATAGCACCCTCTCTTCTCTGCCCGGAGAGGGATTGAGAGACGGTGAACCCTGGGAAAACGAAATGCGGTTCATCATGGGGTCCCTCATATCAAGTGTTTGATGTATTTGCAACTATATTGTAAAAAGATTATTATGATGGAGATTTCACATAGGAGGAGAAGTGTGGAGTGGGGAGGTACGTGGCCTTCCGTTGTCGGTTGTAAGCAGTAGACTTATGGCAGTTTTTTCTTGCCGGAGGTCACAGAAATCGTTAAGATGGGCGGTGCTATGAAAAAGGAAAGAATCGTTCGATCAATCGCAGAACTCCGCGCCCTGGTTCGATCCACCGGACTGCGGAGCACAGGGCCCCGTGTTGCCGTGTTGCAGCAGCTTCAGCAGGCAATTACTCCTATGAGCCATGCGGAGATCGCCGAAGCCCTGGAACCGGCGGGATTGGACCGGGCGACACTCTATCGGAACCTCATCGACCTCACCGACGTTGGGCTTCTGTCGCGAACGGATCATGGCGATCACGTCTGGCGTTTTGAACTCCGTGACAAGGCGCGCGGCCAGACCGAACAACATCCTCATTTTACCTGTATTGACTGTGGCGAGGTCGAGTGTCTGCCCGATACGAGCATCGAGGTATCCGCACCACACCGTACGCCTCGGGCAATCAGAAATCACCATTTTGAAGTGCAGATCACCGGCCGGTGCGACCGTTGTGCGGCCTAGACGCGGACGGTAGCCCTGGCCATCGCTCAGAGGCGAGGGCCCGCAACCCTAGGGCGTTTCACGATACGTTGTAGCCGCGCCAGTCCGCGTTCGTCGGGAAGGCCAGGGGCCTGCCCCAAGCGTGGGGGTAGTTCCCCTTCTGGGAGGGCGGCCATCCTGGCCGCCATGCGGGCTGGAAGCCCGCACTCCACACAACATCGTGATTTGCTCTAGCGTCCAATCGTGTCTGACAGCTTCATCTCTTTCTGGACGGCGGTGACATAGCCACCACCGCCCAGTGGTGTGGGAACCTCAAGCTGCTGGATGATTGCTGCCTGAGCCGTGTTGATGACCGAGATCAGGCCGTCTCCGCCGTGTGTGACAAATCCCCATTGCCCGTCTGGAGTCAGCGCCGGGAGTCGTAAATGCTGTCCATCCGCAAGTGGCGGCAGGTCTGGATCAAGCGGCTCTCGTAAGGCCGGAAGCGCAATCGTTGTCATGATCTGCGTGAATGTCGGAGACTGGAGGTCGGCATCAAGCAGGAATGCGCGATCACCCTGCGGGCCTTGCAGGATGTAGAGCGCCGCGGTTTTGGACAGGGCAAAGCGATGCAGCAGTCCCGGACCGAGGGCGACTCGGATGACTGCCCCAGTTTCGAGGTTGCCGATATAGGCGTCGTTTGACCATCTGGTCCAATCGGTCGGATCCGCAGAATCATCTCGGATAAAGGAAAAAACCGTCCGTTGGTCATCGGCAAGGCGCACATACAACGCGCGCCCTCCACTGCGTTCAGCAGTGTCATAGGGCAGGGTGATACCAGGCGTCAGATCACCGCCATCGATGTCTGAGCACTCAATGCCCATGTCCGTCGCTGAGCAATAGACTTTCAGCTTATGGCTGATCACATCGCCCTGAGGCCGGGAACCTAATTCAACATCGCTGAGGAATGCCTCTTCGTTGCTGATGAGGCGACTGAGACGAAAGGCTTCATGAATGCCCTCTTCATGATGCTCGTGTTCTTCCTCGCCCTCGTGCTCTTCCTCACCCTCGTGGTCGTGGTCGTCCTCGCCCTCGTGGTCGTCCTCGCCTTCGTGGTCTTCCTCACCTTCGTGGTCTTCCTCACCTTCGTGGTCTTCTTCACCCTCGTGGTCGTGGTCGTCCTCGCCCTCGTGCTCTTCCTCACCCTCGTGGTCTTCTTCACCCTCGTGGTCTTCTTCACCCTCGTGGTCTTCTTCACCCTCGTGGTCGTGCTCACCCTCGTGGTCGTGCTCACCCTCGTGGTCGTGGTCGTGTTCTTCCTCACCCTCGTGGTCGTGTTCTTCTTCACCCTCGTGGTCGTGTTCTTCCTCGTGGTCGTGTTCTTCCTCGTGGTCGTGTTCTTCCTCATGAGCATGGGCGCTCTCTGCAAAAGGCAACTCGCTTCCGAGGCGCTGCAAAAGCATGTCGGGACTTCTGGCGATTGCTATACCGGGCACTTCACTCTCAACAGGGTTCGTTGCAATGGTGCTATAGGATGAAGAAGTCCACCAGCGTAAATCGACCACGGAGACAATCCCTCCTTGAGCGCTATCTTCGTCATGATGGCCGTGCTCGTCATGGTCGCCGTGGTCCTCGTGGTCGCCGTGCTCGTCATGGTCGCCATGCTCATCCTCGTCATGGTCGCCATGCTCATCCTCGTCATGGTCGCCATGCTCATCCTCGTCATGGTCGCCATGCTCCTCGTCGTGGTCGCCATGCTCCTCCTCGTCGTGATCATCCTCATGGCCATGCTCATCCCCCTCATGGTCGTGATGTGCGTCCTCGTCATGGTCACCGTGGTCCTCGTGGTGGCCGTCCTCGGCATGCACTGTGCCCGAAGCAACCGCGGCAAATTCCATCTTTGGATGTACCGCTATTTGGCCGACTCCACCCGTCCAGCTCACGACTGCACGGCCAATGATGGCTGGTTCCCCTCTGAGATTCATCTTGAGCATGATCATCTCGCCGCTCGGAATAGTCTCGCTGTGGGTGTCAGCGTGGCCGTGCTCATCCTGATGACCGTGTTCGTCCTGATGACCGTGTTCGTCCTGATGACCGTGTTCGTCCTGATGACCGTGTTCGCCCTCACCCTCGTGCCCGTCATGCGGGGCGGCCTCTTCATTGATAAAGATGAGCCGTTCTCCTTTGAGGGGAAGAAAACCCGCCTGTGGAGCCATGCGTATGTTATTGAACTCCGCCTGCAAGGTGAGTGATGGGAGTTCATAGACGTAGAGCTTCTCTGCTGCCGGGTCGGCCACGATAAGCTGCCCATCGTCTTGGGCAAGAGCCGGGAGCGCCCAGACGAACAGCAAGAGGAAAGCGACGCTCCAGCGGATGATGAAGCTCTGGAGGGATATAATACTCTTATCGCGCATGATTTTTATTTCCTTTTCTCACAAGGGAGCTTTTCTCTCTCATGATGGACGGGAGTCTAATATCAAGAGTTTGGTGTATTTGCAATTGGGTTGTAAGAGTATTGCCTCACACCAGACTGGATAGGCGAGGAGCCAGGATTCAGGGATGGCTCAAGCTGGTATGTGTAGGACTGTCCGGCGTTCTTCCGGGCGGAGCAAGCCGGTAACCACAGACCTATAGGCCGTGCCGGCCGCGAAGAATGGTCGCGGCCTGTGCAATGGCCGTCAGTTTTTGTTCGGCCAGCGTGGCTGACGCGATGGGATTATCCGCAAACGTGGCAAAGCCGCAGTCGGGGGTCAGGAGGAGACGCTCGGCTCCAAAAAGACGAATGGCTTTCTCCGCCTTTGCGACAACCTGATCTACTGTCTCAAGGCTTTGCGTTTTCTGATTCACAACTCCGATACCGACGCGCCGGTCGTCCGGCAGGCCGCGCAGCACGGCTTCGTCCCCAGCCCGAGGCGTACAGAATTCCAGTATGAGCGTGCCCACTGCGACTTTCTTCAGCAGGGGCAGGAGTGGCTCATAGTCGCCGGCCAGGGCCACGCTTTCATCCGGCGTCCAGTTGCCGCGACAGATATGTAGCGCCAGGCGTTCCTGAGGCAAGTTGGCCACCGTCTGATTAATGAGCGATTCGGCAAAGGCCAGCTCCGCTGCCGCCTCGCGTTTCTCTCCCAGCGCGCCACACATAAACGTGCGATTGTTTGAGGTCCCGCTGAAGACGACCTCGGTCAGGACGGGTTCGTCCAACTGGACCAGCGAGACGCCAGCGGCGAGCAAAAAGTGGAGTTCCTCGCGCAAGACCCGGACGACATCCACGGCGAGTTCTTCCCGCGTATCATAGGCCCGGTCGGAGATGCACTCCATCCACATCGTGCGGGTCAGCAGATAGGGGCCGGGTAGGGCGACCTTGAGCGGACGGTCGGTCAGGCTGGCGAGAAAACTTGCCTCGTGAACGGTTAGTGAACGGCTTCGGCCCAGCGGTCCGAAAACCGCCGGATGGCGTACCTTGCCGGCCGGAACGTCCAGGGCGCGCAACTCGCGCTCGAACTCTTCGGGATCATCGACATACGGCAGCAGGTCGGTAATGGGAATCAACTGGCAGTTGTCGAGTAGCCCGCCGACGAAGCTGGCGTAATTATCCCGGCGCTGCTCGCCGTCGGTGAGCACGTCGACACCGGCACGCTGCTGGGCGGCCACCGTCAGTCGCACGGCATCATCAGCGGTCTGGTCAAACTCTTCGGCCGACATGCGGCCTTCGAGATGATCGTTGAGGGCACGCAGCAGCCAGGGCGGTCGCGGCCAACTGCCGACGCCCATGACAGACAGGGGAGCAATGGTCGGAGCTGGGACCGGCTGCGGAAGGTGGTCGGGAATCACGACCTCGGCGATGGGTTGGGTAATCGGTGCGTATTCCTTTTCGCGTGCTGAAGGTTGTTTCGTCTTCTTCTTTTTCTTTTTTGGGGGAGTCGCTAGCTCAGGCTCAGCGGAGCGGAGGTCTGGAGCCGGACCCTTTGAAACCAGGAAGCTGTTCTGCTTGCCCCGGCTGATGTGGGAGATCAGATCGTTTCCGGTCAGACGGCACCAGGCCGGCAGGTCTTCGACGACCGAGGTTTCGGTGGACAGGATTTCGAGCAGTTGGCCTGGGGCAAGGGGATCAATATGCTTGCGGATCAAGAGTAACAGGCCATTGCCGCAGTCGAGGTCTCCACCGTCAAAACTGTCTGCCGACTGGTACGGATGCGTCTGAGTATCGGAGTCCATGCTTTCCTATTCCCGTGCTCCCTTTCCCTCTCTGGGAAAGGGTCAGGGTGTGTCCTAATACGACACGCTCGGCGTTCCACCGGCCAGAAACTCGACCAGCTTGGCCCCACCAACAATCTTGGCCCCCGGCACGAGGTTGTTCTCATCCAGGCCGCGCTTCTTAAAGCAGGGCGAACACACGTATATCGTGCCGCCGGCTTCGGCAAAATTGGTCATCAGTTCCTTGAGCGGAGCAAAGCCGTCCTCATGAATATCGTCGGCATAGCCGTTGACGGCCAGACGTACGCCCTCGGTGCTCAAGAAGACCAGGGTGTCCTGGTCTGAACCCACCGCGGCATTGGCAATCACAAAGGCGACGGTCGCCTTGTCGGTATTATCCTTTGAGTGAGTCAGTGAGACACAGAATTGTCCTGCCATAACGTGTACTCCTTTGTAGTCCTTGCTTTGTCGGGCGCGAACATCATAGCCAGAGACGCTGACTGAGACAACAATGATTGACCGAGCGGACATACTCCCATCTCAAGAGAGGGCAAGGGGAGGCGGAAGCCGTGTTATAGCTCTATGCGCCGGAATCGGCTAAGACTGTATGAGCCATGAAAGGAAGAGGAGAATCGCATGGGCGCAGACGATACCAACGAACGTCAATACGGCTTTAATACGCGTCAGTTGCACGCGGGACAAAACCCCGACCCAACCACGGGCAGCCGAGCCGTTCCGATCTACCACACTACGAGTTACCAGTTTAAGAATACCGAGCACGCGGCCAATCTGTTCGCGCTGAGCGAACCCGGCAATATCTACACGCGCATCATGAACCCGACCAACGATGTGCTGGAGCAGCGGGTCGCCGCCCTTGAGGGTGGGGTGGGGGCGCTGGCGGCCAGCAGCGGGCACGCGGCGCAGATGATGGCCATCATGGCGCTGTGCGGCCAGGGCGACCATATTGTGACCAGCAGTCGGCTGTACGGTGGCACGTTTAATCAGTTCGCGCATACCTTCCCGCGCATGGGCATTACCTCGACCTTTGTGGACCCGACCAAGCCGGAAGAATTTGAAAAGGCCATTCAGCCCAACACCAAAATTATCTATGGCGAGACCCTGGGCAACCCGGATATTACGGTCTTTCCCTTTGATGAAGTATCGGCCATTTCCCAGGCCCACAATATTCCGGTGATGATCGATAACACGTTTGCCACGCCGTATCTGTGCCGGCCGTTCGAGTGGGGTACGCATATTGTGACCCATAGCACGACCAAGTTTCTGAGCGGCCACGGCACCGCCATCGGCGGCATGATTGTGGATGGCGGCAATTTTGATTGGACCAGCGGACGCTTTCCGAATTTCACCGAGCCGGACCCGTCGTATCACGGCCTGGTATACGCCAACCTCGGCGCACCGGCCATGATACTCAAATCGCGCGTACAAATCCTGCGCGATGTGGGTGGCTGTCAGGCGCCGTTTGACAGCTTTACAACTCTGCTCGGGATCGAGACGCTGAGCCTGCGCATGGAACGCCACGTCGCCAACGCCCAGCAGGTCGCCGAGTTTTTGGAGAGTCATGCCGGCGTGAACGCCGTCGCTTTCCCTGGTCTGGCCAACAGCCCGGACCATGAAAAGGCCAAGAAATATTTGCCGCTCGGGGCCGGCTCGATCATGGGCTTTCAGATCAAGGGTGGCCGAGCCGCGGGTGAGAAGTTCATTAACAGTCTCAAGCTGCACAGCCATGTGGCCAATGTCGGTGATGCCAAGAGCTTGGCGATTCACCCGGCCAGTACGACCCACAGCCAGCTCAATGAAGACGAGTTGATCAGTGCTGGGGCAACCGTCGATTTTGTCCGGCTGAGCGTCGGCTTGGAAGATATTGACGACATCATCTGGGATCTGGAACAAGCCCTGCACGCAGCCACTGGGTAGGCCCGGGGCGCGAGGCAGATTCTTCGGAGTAACGGAATAGACCATGAGCACGAATGGCTCAGTCGGGTTCGTTCAGCCCCGGCAATTGACTTTTGCTGAGGACGAGCCCTTTCATCTGGACAGCGGGGCCACCCTTGGTCCGGTGACCGTGGCGTATGAGACCTACGGCCAACTCAACGCCGACCGGACCAATGCCATTCTTATGACGCACGCCCTGAGCGGCAGCGCGCATGCGGCCGGCTACCACCAGCCGGACGAGGCCAAAACCGGCTGGTGGGACGACTGCATCGGACCGGGTAAAGCCTTTGATACCAATAAATTCTTTATCATTTGCAGTAACGTCCTGGGCGGCTGCTATGGCTCGACCGGACCGTCGGACCCCGACCCGGCGACCGGTAAACCGTACGGCATGCGTTTCCCGGTCGTGACCATCGGGGACATGGTGCGGGCTCAGGTTCGGCTGATCGATCATCTGGGCATAGACACTCTGCTGTGTGTGGCCGGCGGCTCCATGGGCGGGATGCAGGCGCTTGAGTGGGCGACGCATTATCCGAAGCGGCTGAAAGCCGCCATTCCCATTGCGACCACCGCCCATCACAGCCCCATGCTGATTGCCCTGAGCGAAGTAGGACGGCAGGCGATTTATGCCGACCCGGCCTGGAATAATGGGGACTATTACGATGCGGGCCTCAAACCCGATGCCGGCCTGGCGGTCGCCCGCATGGTTGGCCATATTACCTATCTGAGCGAAGAGTCCATGCAGCAGAAGTTCGGGCGGCGGCTCCAGGACCAAGTTCGGTACGGCTATGAGTTCCGTTCCGAGTTTCAGGTCGAGAGCTACCTCAAATACAAAGGTCATAATTTTACGCGCCGGTTTGACGCTAACAGCTATCTGTATGTGACCAAGGCGATGGACTATTTTGATCTGAGCGCAGAGACCGGGTCGGTGGCGGCCGCCTTTGCCAACTCGGCCGACCTGCGCTACCTGGTGCTGAGCTTTACGAGCGATTGGCTCTACCCGAGCTATCACAGCAAGGAACTCGTCAGCGCGCTCACCGCAGCCGGTGCGGATGTGACCTATTTGGACGTCCAAAGCTCATGGGGACATGATGCGTTTCTGCTTGAGGTCGAAACCATGACCAAGCTGCTCAGCGGCTTTCTGGAGCGCTTGGTCCAATCGGAGCGGGTGGCCCTCCCGCCCGGTTTCCCGCCAGCCGGCTCACCAAAGGAGCAGACCAAGACCGAGGCCGCGGCATGAGTGGTGAGGCTGAACCGTCTGCGCCTCCGCGTCCGATCGTATCGAGCGGGAGTCCGGTCCTGCTGCGGTCAGACCTCCTCGCCATTGCTGACATGGTGCCGGCCGGGTCACGGGCTTTGGACCTGGGTTGCGGTGACGGGGCCCTGCTCGAATATCTGGTGCGTAGCAAGCAGGTGACGGGACGCGGCGTGGAACGCAGCGAAGAGGGTATGCTCGCCTGTGTCCGGCGTGGACTGAGCGTGCGCCAGGGAAACCTGGAAGAGGGACTGGCCGATTACCCGGATGCGAGTTTTGACTCGGTGATTTTGAGTCAGACTCTACCCTTTCTGAACGATCCGGCCATGATCCTGAGTGAGATGCTCCGGGTTGGCAGCCGCGCGATTGTCAGCTTTCCGAACTGGGGCTTTTGGCGCTGCCGGCTCGAAATGCTTGTGGCCGGCCGTATGCCGCAGGTGTTTGATCTCGCCGAGCGCTGGTACGAAGCGCCGCGCTGGCAGGCGTTTACTGTGGCTGATTTTTGCGACTTTTGTCACCATTTGGGCTTTGGCATACTGGAAGAGATCTATTTATCCCGGAGCCGGCGTTTGAAGAGTCAGCGCTACAGAAACTTACGCGCCACAACCGCCGTCTTTGCGTTGCAGCGCTTTTAGAGCGCTGAGTGATATTTCCCAGCGCGCTTATGGCCGACACTCGTTCATCTCCCCCTGTTCTCCAGCACAAAGCCTACGACCGGCCCTCGCAATTTGTCCCGGAAAATCTGTTGCGCGAAGCGCGGCGTCAAATGGGCCTGCCAGAAGGCCAGGTGCCGAGTATCTGCGTGCTTGACCCGGACGGGGATATTGTTGCCAGTCTGCTGGGCCGTGGCGAGGCGCACGAACACGACACCTGGGCCTGTTACCACACGACCTTATATCGGTTCACGCTCAGCGGGATTGAGATCGGTATTATCCGGCATGTGGTGGGTGCACCGTTCGCCGTTTTGGTAGCCGAGGAATTATTTGCCTCTGGCTGTCAGTTGCTCATCCACGTCACGTCCTCCGGACAGATTGTCCACAAAGAAGAGCCGCCGTTTTTTATCCTGGTCGAAAAAGCCCTGCGCGACGAAGGCACGAGCTATCATTATCTGCCGCCGTCGGATTTCTCATTCTTGAAGCCGGACCTGTCGGATTTGTTTACCCGCGCGCTCTCGGATGGAGACCCGCCGGTCTATCGTGGGGCAACCTGGACAACCGACGCCCCGTTTCGAGAAACGCAAGAAGCGATCCAGCACGCGGAACAGCACGGGATTCTTGCCGTCGAAATGGAGGCCGCCGCCCTGTACGCCTTCGCCCAGGCACGAGACAAGGCGGTCGTGTGTTTCGCCCATGTCACCAATCAGATGGGCCAAGTCGAGGGCGATTTTGAAAAGGGTGAAGGGGCAGGAAGTCGTGACGCCTTGCGGTTGATCGCGGCGGCAGCTCAGGCGTGGAGAGCGGCTAAGAAGGCGCGATGATTCCGGTTCCCTATGAAGAGCCCAGAAAGTCATTGAGACGGGTAATTCCATCGGTTCGTAGGATCATACCCGGCTGAATCCGCTCCTGTGCCATGAGCTGATTCAGGGCATCAACAGTAAGCTTCTCCGATAGCCAACGTCCTGACCCAGGTCGGAAAATCCCGATAACTCCGTGGTGTGGGACGCGCTCCAGGGCGAGTCGATAGAGTCCTACCGGATCATGGCGACCCTTTCGGCCAACATTAGCGGTCAGAATAGGGAGGGCCAAGCGTTGGGCTGCGGCAAAGACTTCCTCATCGGAAGCCCCTGTTGGCAACTGCACTATCATACCCAGTTGCTTTCAGGCGGGCGAGAAGGGCAGTGCTGGTACTATCTTCATCAACGAGAATCTTCACGGTTTCGGCGGATGTGACTGGGCAAGGTCATCACTGAGGGCCAATTCGTCAGCCGTATCAGCCTCAATCACGTCGTGAAAACGCCCATAGTAGTCAAGGGCTTCCTCAAGAGCTGCCACGGGGAGGGACCAATCTTGAGCGGCACTCTCAAGACTCTGGCTATTCGCTCGCATCGCCTCGATAACACGGGATACCGGCAGCTTAGGCCGCCCAACAAAGAATGCCTGCCGGAGCCAATGGTCCGGCTGCTGCATCAGATAGCGATAGACCGGCGCTGCCTGCGTCGTGCCAGCGGTTGCAGTGGGAATGTCCAAGGGATTTACGTTGGTCATTCTTATCACCTGTATTTTTGCCAACGTAGCGCTCTCACTCTCTACGGGCAATATGTTCATCTTGCTCCCTCTGGGAGATACCCGTCCTTCCCTATGTGATCCCCTTTTGTCTTGATTGCGAGCCTTTCGTACCTAGGTTAGAGTAGTCTGAATTCAGGCTACTTGAGAACTGTATGCGTGTCCTGCCTTTAGCTGAAGTCAAAGCAAAACTGAGCCAAGTGGTGGCTGATGTAGCGGCGACTGGCGAAGAGGTCACGATTACCAAAAATGGCCGTGCTACTGCCGTCCTTGTGAACTATGGAGAGTTTGAGAGCTGGCAGGAGACCCTCGCTGTTCTGTCGGACCAGGAGTTGCTCAAAGAGATTCACGCCGGAATCCGGCAGCTTAAACAGGGCCGCGATAAGCCGTTGACGGATACCGACCTCGACCAGCTCTTTTCTGATGAGGCATAGTGTGCGCCGGGTCTGACTCCCGCGCGAAGTCCAGGCGGCTATCCGGGCCATGCATAACCGGGTACGAAGTCAACGTCTGGCTGTAAAGGTCAGGCGAATCCGACCGTTTTTCGAGGAGTATTCGTTATGGAAATGTGGATGCGCTTTTGGCCCTTTCTCGCGGTCTTTTCCATAATGGTAACCTGGGAATTTCTCTCCCCGCGCCGTACTCTTGCTCAAAGAAGAGAGGAACGCTGGCCTACGAACCTGGGGCTTACCCTGCTCAATGCGGTTTTGGTATGGGCTACAGTAGGTGCCGTGGCATATATGGCGGCCACTTTTGCGGCAGAACACCAGATTGGACTGCTGCATTGGGTGTCAGCGCCTTTCTGGTTCGCCGTCCCGGTCACCATTCTTGTCCTCGACTTCGCCCTCTACATCCAGCACCGCCTCTTCCATGCCTTCCCCCTTGTGTGGCGTGTGCATCAGGTCCACCATGCTGATCTTGGAGTCGATGCCACGACCGGCCTCCGTTTTCATCCCATCGAGGTCTTTCTCTCTCTCGCCTACAAAGCGGTTGTCATTATTGCGCTGGGAGCACCTGCTTGGGCTGCTATCGCCTTTGAAATCATCCTGAACGCCACTTCTGTTTTTAACCACAGTAATGTGAATCTTCCCGAAAGGCTTGACCGGCGTCTACGTTGGTTCCTGGTTACGCCAGACATGCATCGGATTCATCATTCCACACGAACGGTGGAAACCAATGCAAACTTCGGCTTTTCTATCCCATGGTGGGATCGGCTGTGCGGAACCTATCGGGCCGAGCCGGCTTTAGGGCAACTGGGCCTTGAGATTGGACTGTCATATTATCGAGATGCGTTTCACCTCGGGCAGTTGTTGCTCCTCCCCTTTCAGACTCCTATTCCCCCGGAGAGAACGTGGAAAGAAATCTCGTCCCTTCAACTCAGCGCAATGCTGGGAGAAGAAAATCCTCCCTATGTGCTTGACGTGCGAGACCTGGATGAATTTACCGGCGAGCTTGGTCATATCGAAGGGGCTCACTTGATACCGGTCTCCGATTTAGACAAACGGATGAACGAGCTGGCTCCCTGTCGTTCCCAAACGGTCGTCCTTGTGTGAAAGACAGAACGGCGCTCAGTCAGAGCGGCGGACTTGTTAGGGCAAAACGGCTTCTCTTCTCTCCTGGTTCTGTCCGGCGGCATGCTCGGATGGACGGGGGCAGGGCTGCCCGTGTCGCATAAAGGAGAATAGGGTCTGTTGAGTCCATAGGGTCTGTTGAGTCCATAGGGTCTGTTGAGTCCATTGAGTCTTTGAGACCCAACCGACCCAAGAAACCCAAAAGCCCCGAAGACGAGGCTACCTGACACTCCCCGCCGGAGCATGCTACATACAGCCGGAGGAAAAATGAAAGGAGAGCATATATGGCAGAGATACGTGAAATAACCTCCGGGCTGGAATTCCCCGAAGGCCCGATTGCCATGGATGACGGCAGCGTCATCCTGACGGAGATCAAGCGTGGCACACTGACGCGGGTCAAGCCTGATGGCACCAAGGAAGTCGTGGCTGAAACAGGTGATGGGCCGAACGGCGCGGCAGTCGGGCCGGACGGCAAAATCTATGTGTGCAATAACGGCGGCTTTGAGTGGATGGAAGCTGGCGGGTTGACCGTGCCGCACGGCATTCCCGAGAGCTATACTAACGGGTATATCCAACGGGTCGATATCGACACCGGAGCGGCGGAAACGATTTATACCGAGTGCGACGGTAATAGGCTGTGCGGACCGAACGATATTGTGTTTGATGCCCAAGGGGGCATGTGGTTCAGCGACTTCGGCAAGATCCGCGACCGCGACCGCGACGTGTGCAGCCTCTATTACGCCAAGCCGGACGGTTCGCTCATTAAGGAAGTCGTCTATCCGATCCAGGGACCGAACGGCATCGGTCTGGCTCCTGGCGATGCCACCTTGTATGCGGCCCAGACGTTTGAAGCCCGGGTGTGGGGCTGGAATATCACCGGGCCGGGCGAGTTGGAACGCGTGGAAGGGGCGGGTGGCCCGCTCTTGGCCGGTCCGGGTGGTGGCGTCCTGGTGGCCGGTTTGCCCGGCTATCAGCTGCTGGACTCCTTAGCGGTTGAGGCCAACGGCAACGTGTGCGTGGCGACCATTCTGAATGGCGGTATTACCGTGTTTGCGCCGGACGGCTCATCGGTCGAGCATGTTCCCGTGCCGGGCGACCCGGTGGTGACCAACATCTGTTTTGGTGGACCGGACCTGAAAACGGCCTATATCACGCTGTCGGGAACGGGCAAGCTGGTGGCCATGGACTGGCCGCGTCCGGGCCTGAAGCTGAATTTCACGCGCTAGGCGTGGCTTTTCACTGAGTCTGTGAAGGAAGGGGGCAGCCGACTGCCCCCGCCGTTCAGTCCAGATGCTCGTGGCCGGGCTTTTGGTGATGCTCCTCGTGCGCCTGTGGACTGGTCGGTCGGACATCCCGACCTTTCTCGTGGCTGAGGCAGATACGGCCCAGAAATTTGACATTGGCGCAGGCGTCAACCTCGGCCACATGGCACTCCGCAACGTCTGGAATAAAAAAACGATACGGCCCGCCTTTGTTCTCCGGCAGGGCCGTATCGTTGAGGCGATAGGCAATAATGCCCTCTTGTACGGCTTCCAGCGGCACGCTGGCGGAAAATTTTCCGTCGGTGGACTCCAGGGTGATATAGCGGACGGTCTCTTTTGGCCCGACCTGTTCCAATACCGCCTGGAGGCGGACGGCGCTGCCCTCTCGGCCGGGAACAAGCTGGCTCACGTCCTCAATCTGCTCCGCGAGCGCCCGCAGTTCGGCAAAACCAAAAGCTTGGGGTGCTCCAACTTCGCCTTCAACGTGTAATCGTGTCATATCTTCTCCTCCGGCTCACAAGAGATAGGAGCCATATTATACCGTGGCCAAAGGCGGCTGTCTTGTAGGGGAGAGCGGGTTGTTGACCGCCTACCGTCGGTGGGGCAAGGTAGCGCTCAAGCTGCGTGGGGAGGAACACGGCGATGCGGATTATTACCTGTAACCTGAACGGCATTCGGTCGGTGGCGAGCAAAGGGTTTTTTGCCTGGCTGGAAAAACAAAACGCCGACGTGGTGTGTGTCCAAGAGCTCAAAGCCCAGGAAAAAGACGTCCTCCCCGCCTACCAAGAAGTCGGAGCCCTGACCGGGACGTTTCATTACGCGGAAAAGCCGGGCTATTCCGGCGTGGGCATCTATGCCCGGCAGAAACCGGATCGCGTCCGAATTGGCTGGGGCTGGCCTGACGCGGACCGCGAGGGACGCTATCTGCGGGCGGACTTTGGCCGGCTTGCGGTAATTTCGCTCTACCTGCCGTCCGGTTCGAGCTCCGAAGAGCGTCAGCGGGTGAAATACCGCTTCATGGACCAACTCCTGCCGGAGCTGAAAGCGCTGCGAGCAAGCCGCCGGCATGTTGTCCTGTGTGGGGACTGGAATATCGCCCATACCAAGAAGGACATAAAAAACTGGCGTGGTAATCAGAAGAACTCCGGCTTTCTGCCCGAAGAGCGCGCCTGGATGACGCAGATATTTGATGAAGTCGGTCTGGTGGATGCGTTTCGACGGGTTAATGCGGAAGCGGAAGAATATACCTGGTGGTCGTTTCGCGGCCAGGCCTGGGCAAAAGACGTTGGCTGGCGGATCGATTACCAGGTGGTCACACCGGGCTTGGCCAAATTGGCAACACAGACCGCGATCTACAAGGAAAAACGCTTTTCAGATCATGCGCCACTGCGTATCGATTACGACTATGGGTTTGACAGTCCCAAGTCACGCCCACGCGCCGCTGCGGGTTCAAAAAGCGCTCGTTCACGGAAAGCTGCCGTAAAGCGGCCTGCCCGGAAGCGTCGGGCGGATTAGAGGGAGAGGGGCAAGAAGTACGGTCTCTCAGGCCAGCACTTTTTTGCATTCCGCCGTAACTTTGGCACATGCCTCGGCGGTCTCTATGCAGAGCGGATGGTGGGTATGCTTGCGACATTCCGCTTCGCAGGCGTCATGAACCGCTATGCAGACGGGAATAAAGGCTTTGAGCTGAGCGGAATCGGCTGCGGCGAGCACACCTAGCGCTTCACTTACCGCATCCATCTCTTGAATGCGCGCGGCACAGGCGGACAGCGACGTGTCGCCTGTCGCAAACAGGTTCAGACAGTGCTTGAGGCACATCGCTCCAACCCCCACGCAGGCTTGGGCCGTCAGGACGAGTGCGCGGTGTTTTGGGGTGGCGTCGTGTATATGCTCAGCCTGTTCGTGATGGGCGGCCAGGGCCGGAGAGGCCGCCAGCCCGGCCAGGGCAGCGCCAGAGACGCCCAGCAGGACATCGCGGCGTTTTATGGGGGGCTGCTCGGTGAGGATAGTATCGTGCTTCTTATGTGCGTCCATGAATGACTCCTTACGCTGGTCTATTGGGAGGTCCGTTTCCGAATCCTGTGAAAGTGTACCATACTTTGTCAGTCGAGAACTCGTACAGGCAAGGGCGTGTCTTGCCCCTGAAGACGGTGTCTTATAGGAAAGGCAGGGATTGGGGAAATTGTATTGAAGCGGCCCTGTATCATTCGTTGTTTCGTTCTGCTGCTCGCCCTCGCCTTTATGGGCCAGGGCCGAGCCGGGCAGGGACTCCAGTTGCTCTTCTTTGCAGACCAGCATGCCTGCTGTGAAACGAAACAGCACTGTCCCATCTCATACGGGAAGAAGACCCGCACGCATTCCCCCCATCGCCCGAATTGCCCGCATGCACATCAGAAGTCACGGGCCAGCTTTCAGTGTGCTTTGCAAACATGTCATCCGTCCGGGCCGAACGGACTGGTGTCAGCGCAGTCCCTTCGATTCGTGTTGACGCAGAGTGTCGGACTGCCCGGCCCTCCGCCCGAGCGCCGTTTCTATTTTTCACAGCCGCTCCGCTCTGCCGAGTTGGCTATTGTACCCCCCACGCCCCCGCCACGTTCTCCACGGTTGGTGTAAGCATCATGCGCGCGGTCTTATCAGACAGTGCGCGTTAAAGGACCACCCGCTCTTCGTGGCGAGAATTGTCACGCGGGCGGGGCGAAGTGCCGGACGACTCGCGTCCGGCCGACCGAAAGTGGAGAACAACACGATGTTAGCACTGTACTCGGGCATCTGGAGAAGATGCGTTTGGAGCCTGACTGCTCTGAGCCTGTCCGCAACTATCGGAGAACGGACGAGCTTTGCGCAAGTCCAAAAAGAGACTGCGGGCTCCGGAGAAGCGATTGAACTTGAAGACATACTCGTCTCGATTGAGCGTATTACCCCTGTCAGCGGAGCGTCGACCGCTCTGGTAACGGCTGAGCAGATCCGGGCATCTCAGGCCAAGGATGTCGCCGAAGCCCTGAAAAGCAGGGTCCCCGGCGTGACCGGCAAACGGAGTGGCGGCATCAATCTTGACCCGGTTATCCGCGGGCTGCGTGAAGACCGCTTGAGTGTCATGACCAATGGCACGAAGATATGGGGGGGCGGGCCGTTTCGCATGGACCCGCCGACCTCGCTGCTGGATGTGGATGAGCTGGAAGCCATCGAAGTGATCAAGGGACCGTACTCGGTGACGCGGGGTCCGAGCAGCATCGGCGGAACGATCAACCTGGTCACCAAGAAACCGGAACTTTCACCACACTGGGATGCACATGGTTCGCTTGGAGCGGCCTACACCAGCAATTACAACGGGTTTACCACCAAGGCATCGGTCAGTGCCGGTGGACCCGCCTTGGCGTTTCGGCTGGCCGGCAGCTACCGCGATTATCAGGACTATGACTCAGGCGACGGCGAACGGATACAGTCCGGGTTTCAGAGCCAATCGGTCTCCGGCACCCTCCTGTGGCAACCGCACGCCGATCATCGGTTTTTCCTGTCCATAAGCCGGGAATCCGACCGGGATACCCGTTTCGACACGCTGCCGCTGCACATGGAAGAAGATGACGCCTATCTCGGCTCCGTGTCCTACACCTTCAGCAATCCGTTCCCATTTGTGGAGAGCCTGCAATTCAGCGGCTACTACAACTACGTGCATCATCGCATGAACAATGAACATAAGCCCCATCGGGCCGGGAGTGGCGCCGGCGGAGGCGGGCAGGACGGCTCCGGCCCCGGTATGCAGGACGGCTCCGGGCACCCTGCCGAGCTTGGAGAGCAGGCCAAACATGCGCACCCGGTCAGGCGCATTGTCTTTCCGCTGGACGCCCGAACATTCGGCGGACGGGTGCAGGCAGACATCCTGCCGGGCTTTGGGGGCCGCCTGTCTCTCGGTGGAGACGTGTACAGACTCGAACGCGAGGGCACCAATCATATCTCGTTTCTCAGCGGCAACATGGCCGGTGCCACCCGCTATTTCCATGCCTGGCCGGGGACGCGAATCATGGACGGCGGCATCTTTGGCGAGTACGTCTATCTGCCGGCTCCGAAGTGGCGTCTCATCGTTGGCGCGCGGGTCGATTTTGTTGCTGCCGGCGCGAATCCGGGCCCGACCGAGCGCATGCAGTACCGCGCCCATTACGGTGCCGGTGCCGACGCCGTGGACGCCTTCGAGACGAATGTCAGCGCCAACACAAGGCTGGTCTACTCGCCGGTGTCCGCGCTCGACCTGTTTGTCGGGGTGGGCCGCGCTGCGCGCACCGCGGATGCGACCGAGCGGTATTTGGCGTTGGGACCCGGACCGGGCGGTTTTTATATTGGCAATCCCGGTTTGGACCCGGAAGAGAGCTTTGAGGTCGATACGGGTATCCATACAAGGTGGGGCCGATTGGCCGTGGACGGGGCCCTCTTCTACAATCGGATTGAGGACTACATTCTGCAATACATTCTGGACCGGGCATTCCAGTGTCCGCACGGACCGTGCAAGCTGCGCGGGTTTCGCAATATCGACCATGCCACATTGCTGGGCGCGGACCTGAGCCTGAGCTATGAACTGCGTGAAAACCTGTCGCTGCACGGCTCCTTTGCCTATGTGCATGGAGAAAACGGGGAAGACGACCGGGCGCTGCCCGAGATTCCGCCTTTGGAAAGCCGGTTTGGGCTGCGGTACGAGCATCCGCACTGGGGATTCTGGCTCAACCCCACGCTGCGCCTCGTCCAGAGCCAGCGGCGCATTGATACCGCATTCGGCGAAGACGCGACGCAGGGACATGTGACGGTCGATATCGGGGCGGGTTGGCGCTTGTTCGGGCGTCACGAACTCATGGTGCAGGTCGAGAACCTGTTCGACAAAAACTATAACGAGCATATCACCCGAGAGAATCCGTTTACCGGCCGGGAAGTGTTCGAGCCCGGACGGGTGGTGACGGTCGGCCTGCGGACAACGTTTTAATACGATAC
>WTHD01000222.1:0-2583 GCA_011523265.1 Candidatus Binatota bacterium | reverse complement strand
TCGAGCCCGGACGGGTGGTGACGGTCGGCCTGCGGACAACGTTTTAATACGATACCGCGAGAGGGTAGGGGCGGCGCCCGCGTCGCCCTCACGTCCTGGCAAACCTAGAGCAAATTACGATGCTGTGTAGCCGTCCGTCATTCCTGTGCAAACAGGAATCCAGGCACCCCGCCCCCCGGTTTCTGGATACCGGATCAAGTCCGGCATGACGCAAGCAGCCCGGCCCAGCTATAACATATCGTAAACCGCGCTAGTTCGATTCTTCGGGCGGGGGCAGGGGGATGGCTTCGTCGATCAACATGACCGGGATATCGTCTCGAATAGGGTAGCAATAGTGCTGGTCTTCACGGACCAGGGCCGCCTCCATTACTGCGGAGACGACCTCGCCCGCCCGGTTTTTGAGGCTGCCGTTTTGAATACGGGTGTTGAGTGTGTCTACCAGCTCGGTCGGGGCCAGTGTCACAGACTGCTTGGTCTCCGGACACACCAGGATAGCCAGTAGCTCCTGACTAACCGCCATGCGCGTTCCCTCCTCCAGGCTGAGCGTCGATGGACAGCACGACCTCAAGCAGCACCTGCACGGCATCCCGTAAGGCCGCCAGGGGCATCCGCTCGTTCAGACCGTGTACGCCACGGGTGTCTTCTGCTGCGAGCGCGAGGCCTGAAAAGCCGTAACTGGTAATGCCCTTTTCTCTGAAATAATGCGTGTCGGTGAAACCGCCCAGGACGCTGGGGAGGACCGGAGCGTGCGGGTCTCTGCGCGCGGCAACGGAACGGATCGCCTCGAAAAGGGGGGTATCCGGGTCCGAGGCAGCGGACGGAAAGTTTAACAGGGTTGAGAACTGGACATGCGGATCATCCACCACCTGCTTGAGTTCTGCGATGAATTGTTGCGGGTCTTCTCCCGGCAGGAGGCGGCAGTCAAGGTGGGCGGACGCCGCGGCCGGTACGACGTTGGTTTTCGGACTGCCGTTGAGAACGGTCAGGGAGATGGTGTTCCGCACCAGGGCATTATGGCCCGGCTTTGCCGTGAATTTCTTGCGAAATGCCTCGTCCTGAAGGGCCTGTTCAAGCGCCCGGTAGTGTCGGGCCGTTTCCCCATCCTCGGAGTCGGCCAAGGCGCTAAAATACGCCTGGACCACAGGCACGACCTTGAAAGCCGTCTCATGGCGACGAATTTTATCCAGGGCCCGCACGAGGCGGGTCACCGCCGTCTCAGGCTTCGGACTCGCTCCATGCCCTGCCGGTCCTGTTGCTTTGAGCTCGATCCAACACGGCGCTTTTTCCGCCACTGAGACGCGATACGAGCGCTTGCCATCGCGCTGTCGAATACCGCCCCCTTCGGTCAGGAGAAACTCCGCGTCGGCAATCAGGTCGAAATGCGTGTCAACAAACCAGCCGGCACCTTTTCTGCCCCCGACCTCTTCATCCCCGGTCCCAAGAAAAATAATGTCGCGCTCAAAACTCAGGCCACTCCGCTTGAGTAAGGCCAGCGCAAGAAACTGGACAACACTCACGCCTTTACAATCGATCGCGCCCCGCCCGTGGACGTAGCCATCTTTGATCTCCCCGCCAAACGGGTCGAACTCCCATCCCGCCGGGTCGGCAGGGACCACATCGAGATGATGCAGGAGGATGAGCGCTTTTTTCTTGCCGCTGCCTTTGAGCCGGCCGTAGATAATACCCCGGCCCGGCTCCGACTCGTAGACCTGGGCTTCAATGCCTTCCCGGGTAAGGACGTTATGCCAGAACCGGGCTGCGGCCGTCTCGTTCCCCGGCGGGTTGGAGGTGTCAATTTGTACGACCTGACTGAGCAACTCGCCGGCCTCTTTTTCAACCGCCGACCAGTCTATGTCCGGGATGGCCTGGGTCTCCGCCGGGAGTGGACGGACGAAGACGAGCGGGAAGACAAGGAGTAGAGACAACCAAACACGGCGGTCCAGGCCTCTCGACGTTTGGGTCTGAGTCATCATGCTGGTGGTCCTGCCTTATGTCCGGGTGGAATCCGGTTCGTAGCGCTGCCTGCGAACCTGTTCCGCGCTTATGCCACACCCAAGCGACTTCTTCAACGGTGAAGGGCGACCGGGACGGACGACTTGCCTTGTTCCGGCTGGAGAAGCCCGAACATCGTCCGCTTGTCGATATCAATCCGTTGCAGCGCTGCCAATAAGGGCAACAGCGGACCAACACCCCCGAATAGTTCAAAGGGGCCGGCAACGCCGCGTAACTCCAACTCGGCTTGTTGGCGTCCCGACTATCGGACCATATCCAGCCGACGTCCGCCCCGGGCTCCGCGCGCACGCGGGTGCCGCGCCCGCCCGGTCTTAGGGCGTGACGTACAGTTTGTACGAGCTGATCTGGTTGTTCAGCCCGTACGCGCCCAAACCGATCGCCTGTGGCCCCACGTAGGTCTGCGCCGTGCCACCGAAGGCCCAGTCGCGGAACACCTCCACCGTATAGCCGTCCCCGATACGCAGACTGGAGACCCGATCGTTGTGCGCCGCCCCGATCCACCCCACCTCGACCGAGCCCTCATGCACGATCTCCCAGCCGCCCGCCCCATTCACCCCCTGGTCCCGTAAC
>WTHD01000488.1 GCA_011523265.1 Candidatus Binatota bacterium | reverse complement strand
TGGGTCACGATTTGCGAAAGTGAGCCCTCTGGTTTTGTCGTATTTCCCAAACCACTCCCACAGTCCTGTTCTCGGCGCGAGTTCTTCAACGAGACCTTCCTGCTGGTAATTGTCTATGAGACGACTCCTCACATTGACAAGATAGGGCTGGAGTTTCTGAAGAAGCCAGCGGGGCAGACGCTCCTCCTGCTTCTTAATATAGGAGATCAGGCGATCAGCAGTATTGTCAGAACCATCTTTGCCTTGATACCGAACAATAACAGGGACAGAGTCGTCTGGGATCATACGGAATTTCTCAGTTACAGCTCGATAGTCAAATTTTCTACGGGAAGACTGGATGTCTTCTTTATCTGGTTCCACGACTTGATAGAGAGACTGAAAAAATCGCTGGTAAGAGTTAGGATCGTTGAAATCAAAATCCGACCGCCCCAATAGGTTGCGGCATATATCTGTCGCGGAGCGATAAGCCCCGACTGGCAGTTTCCCTTCTTCAGGGTCGAAGACGACAGCCCGACCGCTGGCTAATTTACCCTCCCTATTGCAACGTCCAGCCGCCTGAACGATACGGTCCAAGGGACCGATGGCACGCAGAACGAAGGGGAAATCGAGATCAACTCCAGCCTCAACAACCTGCGTAGAAATAAGACGACAGGGCCTTTTTTGTTTCAGACGCTGCTTGACTTCATAAAGGACCTCTCGGCGGTGAAAACCGCACAGAAGGGTAGAGAGGTGGAACGCTTCTTCATCTTGGAGGGCGTCCAACAAGCGGAGTGCGTCGTTTTTCGTGTTTACAACAGCGAGTACCTGCTCTGATTCTAGCATCTCCTCGGCTACTTGTTCCCAGGTCCATTTTTCCCCTGCGTGTGGATATTCATACGATACGCGCTGCAATGCCGAGAAGTGCCGGGCGGGGTTAGGAATTATCTCTCTGATATTTTCCAGTCCCTTCAGGTAGGGGCTATTGTCAAGTGCTGGCTGGGTAGCGGTGCAGAGAACGACGGTAACATTGTAGTGAGCGACAAGTTGATTCAGGGCGTCGAGAATTGGCTCCAGAATATGAGTCGGGAGTGTCTGGACTTCATCCAAGATAATAACGCTACGAGCAATATTGTGGAGTTTTCGACACGCCGTCGTCTTGCGGTTAAATAGACTCTCGAATAGTTGGACGGTCGTTGTCACGACGATTGGCGCGTCCCAGTTTTCCGCAGCAAGACGTGACCACACGTCGTTCAGAGAGACAGGGTCACACACATCGGCTCTATCAGAAAGGTCGAACCGGTCTTCCCGCGAGCTAACAGCGCTATGGTGTTCAAGTACACGCGCTCTAACTCCAAAAATCTTCCGATATACATCAGCGGTTTGCTCAATAATACTGGTATACGGGATTGCCACGATTATTCGGTCTAGGTCGTGACACAGTGCATGTTTAAGGGCAAAAGCCATACCTGAGCGTGTTTTCCCGCCGCCCGTCGGTACGGTGAGTCGGAAAATTCCCTGAGATTGATCTGCCGCTTGAAGGCAGGATTGATAGACTTCCTTGCGGACAATGTTGACGCGATTAGTAGGAGGTTTTGTAAATTTTATTTGGTCTTTCTCGAAGGCTTGCCAGAGGTCAGAGAGATTTAGCTCCTCTCTTCGGCTTTCCGCCTGTTCTCTATTGAAGTGGCGTTCCGTATCGAGAAAATCCGCATCGACTAAGGCAGAAAAAAGCATCCGAATGAAGAATTCAACATCAAGCTCTGGGGGCTCTGAGGAAAGATGAGAAGGGAGCACTAGACACTTTGCAGGTTCTACTTCCCCTAAGTATTGCCTAATAAGGCTAATGGCTTCTTCTGCTGGTTGTTTCTTCGTCTTGTGTCGAAGAAACGCCTTGAGTTCGGTGCGGCTTGGGAGGCCCCCGTGGTGCCCGGCAACCAAGAATGCAAGGATGTTTTGTCCTTTTTGCTCGGCAACGAGTGAGCCTGCCAGCTTATGGTCAGGTCCACGACGATGCTTGTCTGGCTCAACCTCGCAATCATGAAGATATTGCTGAAAGTTGGGATGAACTTTGCCCACGTCATGCCAAATGCCTGCCCAATAAGCTAACTCTCTTGCCCCAAACTTTGCCGCAAACTCTCCGGCCATGTTTGCGACGCACTGTAGATGCTCAACCAAGTCGTGCTGTTGACCATCAACATTTTTTGAGTGAGCTTTGGGCATGATAAACCTCTTTTGCTCCATATGGGTGAATCTTTCTGTTTTTTCGCTTCTTATCTTACTAACAACCCCGATACGTCGTATACCCCTTCCAAGTGTGCTATACTGGATAGTGATGAGGAGCGATGCACGACCAGCCGCCTTTTTCCCTTCTGGAGGACACCAAGTCTGTTGTCAGACTACTACAAAACCCCTACTTTTCCCGCCTAAGTCCCTGAAATCCCTCATTTCTGAAAAAAAAGGGTGGGGGGGTGCTAACAAAAGTTAGCACGGAGGATGTCATGGCAAAGGACGATATCTGCTGGCTGTCCGCAACCGAACTGGCAAAGGCGATTCGGCGCAAACAGCTCTCCCCGGTCGAAGTCACGCGAGCGATACTCGATCGCATTGACCAACTCAACCCGCAGTTCAACGCCTTTGTCACTCTGACGGACAAAGCCGCGCTGCGTGACGCGCGCAAAGCCGAGAAAATGCTGATGCAGCGCTCGGCTTCACTTGGCCCACTTCACGGCGTTCCGTTCTCAACCAAGGACCTGGTGATAACCAAAGGGGTGCGCACGACGTTTGGGACACCACTCTTCGCCGACAATATCCCAACCGAAGATGCCCCCATGGTGGCGCGTATGAAAGCGGCGGGAGGCATCCAGCTCGGCAAAACAAATACGCCAACATTTGGCTGGCTGGGAGTCACGCACAATCTCTTGTTCGGGCCAACCCGGAATCCGTGGAATGTCGCCTTGACGCCGGGCGGCTCAAGTGGCGGAGCCGGGGCAGCGATTGCCGCCGGCCTGGGACCTCTGGCCATAGGAACGGATGGGGGCGGCTCAATCCGTATCCCTTCGTCGTTCAGCGGGGTGTATGGGATCAAGCCGTCCTTTGGCCGGATTCCCGTGTATCCGCCGAGCGGAGCCTGGAGTTTGTCTCATGTTGGGCCGATGACGCGAACGGTGGCCGATGCCGCGCTCATGCTGAACGCCACAGCAGGACCGGACGGGCACGATCAGTACTCTTTGCCGGCGGACACGACCGACTATGTCAAAGCTCTCAAGGGCTCGCTGAAAGGCTGGCGGGTGGCATGGTGCGATGATCTGGGCTCTACCAAGGCGCTCGACCCGGAGGTCAAAGCTCTGTGCGCCAAGGCCGCCCGTCGGTTCAGGGACTTGGGGTGTCGGGTCGAAAGCGTCAAACCCAAGTGGCCAAACTCGCAATCGGTCTGGGAGGGTCTGTTTTGTGGCGGGATTGCCGCCCGGTTGGGGCCAGCGCTCAAAACGCGCCGGTCGGATATTGATCCCAATCTGGTGAAGCTGATTGAGAAAACGCACAAATGGAAAGCCAACCACTATATTGACTCGTGGTTCGCGCGCCTGGACTGGAATACCGGAGTCCAGAAATTTTTCGAGAAATACACCCTGCTGCTCACTCCGACCCTGCCCTGCCCGCCGTTTGCAGTCGGGCTCGACAACGCCAAATCAGTGAACGGCACCCGACTCGCCCCGTACGAGTGGCTCGCCTTTACGTTTCCCTTCAATCTGACTGGGAATCCGGCGGCGTCCATTCCGTGCGGGTTTACGAAGGCGGGCCTACCAGTCGGACTCCAAATTGTGGGACGGCGGTTTGACGATGCCGGGGTGCTACGTGCCTCCGCGGCGTTCGAGAAGATGTGCCCCTGGCAAGCGACCAAACCGGCCGTTGAGTAGGGATTGCAGGCCGAAGATGATCCCCGCCTAGCGTGCCGCTTCGACCCGCACGGTTACGATGTCGATATCGTGGTATTGCTGGTGGCGGACCGAGGCCGCAAAATGTTTCAATAGGCGGAGAGAAATCTCGTGCTCTTCGGGTATAGTGCTCCCCTCACCGAGCAGGACCATGCGGTCTTCGAGATTTTCATCCCCGACCGCGGCCACAAATTCCAACTCGATTTCCGCGCCGTCGCCACGCGCAACAATAAAGAGCCGCCGTTTGTCGGGGGTGGTTTCATCCTCCGGCTGCACAAGACTCAGCAGCGTTTCCTCACCGGCCGCGCACAAGCGCTCCGTCGAGGCGGTATTCCAGCCGAAGCGTGAGGCCAGATCACGCAGAAACCCGTCGATCTTAGGCAGGGCCGCTATGTCCAGGTCCATTTCCAGGCGGTGGCGGCGCGGACCCGTCAGTTCCGTAAACAGGGTCAGGACGAGAACGGCCAGGCCGCCGGCCGTCATGCCGTTGCCGAGCAGCGCCCCCCACTGCTCGCCGAGTTGGGCGGCGAAGATGTCCTGGTTCTGAAAGCCCGCGCCGAGCCAGAAGGAAATCCCGACCACCACGCCTTTCCGATAGTCGAGTCCGTCCTGCATGACGATCTTCATACCCTGGACGAAAAGCATACCCATCAGCACCATGACATAGGCGGCAACTATCGGGCTGGGAATGGCGAGGATCAGGGCGGCCACCTTGGGCAAAAAGGCGAGAGCGATGAAGATGAGACCGAGGCTGACCCCGACGTTGCGCGCCGCCACGCCGGTCAGTTCGGTGAGCGGGATACTGCTCGAATAGGTCGTATTCGGCACAGTGCTGGCCAGACCGGACAACAGATTACCCAGGCCATCAGCATTCACTGCACCCTGGACCGTCCGGAAATCGATCGCTCGGGGGGTGCGCCATGAGACGCGCTGAATGGCCACCGAATCGCCTATTGTTTCAATGGCACCGACCAGGGTCACAAACACGAAGGCCGGCAGCAGCACCCAGAACTCGCTCCCAAACGACAGGTCAAAGCCGGGCCAGCCGGATGTCGGCATGCCAACCCAATCCGCCTCGACCACGCGCGCAACGTCATACAGCCCGAAGAACGAGGCAACCAGACAGCCCACCGCAATGCCGATGACCGGTGCCCAGAGCCGCCATACACCCGACGCGCGCAACGCCAGCACCGCAATGGCGACCAGGGTGGCGGTGGCGGACACCGGTGCGGCTGCCGGCGACGTGCCCTCGGGCACGACCGACACCATCTGAAATGCGATGGGCATAATGGTCACGGCAATCAGCGCGACCACCGTGCCCGAAACAACCGGCGTAATGATCCGCCGTAAGAGCGATAGCCGAGTCGCCAGGGTGAACTGAAACAAGGACGAAATGAAGATGAGCGTCGCCAGCAAGGCCGGCCCGCCCTTCACCAGAGCGGTGATGCACACCGCGATGAAGGCGCCGGAGGTCCCCATGATCAGGATGTGGCCGGCTCCGAAGCGCCCGACCCGGACGGCTTGCAGGACGGTGGTTGACCCGCTGATAATAAGCGCCGCAAAGATCGCCCAGGACAGATAGACCTCGCTCTGGTCGGCCGCCCGGATCACAATCGCGGGGGTCAATACTATCCCGGCCACTACCAGCATGGCCGCCTGAAAGCCGATACCGAAGGAGAGCAGGGGCGGTGGGTTTTCGTTGGGTTCGTAGCGAATGGAGTCTTTGCCGCGCGTTGTGTCTGATTCCATAGGTACACAATCTCGCTTGTTTAGCGGGCCGTATACATGGCGAGAGTCCCGCAGTTCTTGAACTTACGGGACTCTCATAGGTTGCGGGGCTAGGATTTGAACCTAGGACCTCGAGGTTATGAGCCTCGCGAGCTACCGGACTGCTCCACCCCGCGCAGGACAGCAATGCGGCTGGCGCCGCGTCGGATAGATGTAGCGCCCCGAAAAGATGGCGTCAAGACCAAAGTTAAGGTCGTGATTGCGCAGGCCTTTCAACCAGATGCTTCAGGCGTTTGACCTCTTGTGGGATCAGCATCCGGTAAGCACCCACCGGAACGTCTAAACTGAGCGGGCCGTACTGCACGCGGATCAATTTTTCCACCCGATAGCCGAGCGCCTCACACATCCGGCGCACCTCGCGGTTGCGTCCTTCGCGCAGCACCAGTTCGAGCCAGGTCTTCCGAGCCGTTGCCCGGAGAATATGCGCCTCGGCAGGGGCCGCGAGAGCGCCATCGTCCAATTGTACGCCGTGGCGAAGCTCGGCCAGCGCTCTGCTGGTGACGACACCACCGACCTTTGCCTGATAGGTGCGAGGCACCTGAAAACGGGGATGGAGAAGGCGTTCCGTCAGCGCGCCGTCATTGGTCAGCAGCAGCAGCCCGGATGAGTCATAGTCAAGACGACCGACCGGAAAGAGACGTTCGCGAACACCGGAGAGCAAATCGCGGACCGTTGGACGCCCCTCTGGATCTTTGAGGGTGCTGACCACACGCGGTGGTTTATGCAGCAGGAAATACAGCCAACCGGTAGGCAAATCGATCAGGTGCCCATCAACTTCAATGCGATCCTGTCGCGGGTCCGCCGTTGTTCCCAGACGCGTGACCGTTTGTCCATTCACCCGGACTCGACCGGCCTGGATCAACCGCTCCGCTGCCCGTCGCGAAGAGATCCCCGCCTGACTCAGGATCTTCTGGAGCCGTTGAGTCTGGGCTGTCTTCTGCGTGCGCATTTGCCGTTGGCTCATGAATGTCGGGCAACTGGGGGAGGTCTCTAATACTCTCCAGGTTGAAAACTTCAAGAAACTGCTGGCTCGTCCCGTATATCCACGGCCGGCCGGGTACATCTTTACGCCCCAGGACGGTAATGAGCTTACGGGTGAGGAGCGAGTTTAACACGCCGTCCACATCGACGCCACGAATGGCTTCAATCTCAATCTTGGTCAAGGGTTGACGATAGGCAATAATGGCAAGCGTTTCGAGGGCCGCGCGGCTCAACTTGACCGGTTTATCCCGACCTAGGGCTTTCACATAGTCGGCATAGTCGGCAACCGTCCGAAACTGATAGCCGCCCGCGACTTCTCGGAGCCGCACCCCTCGGTAGGGGCCGGTATATTCGGCGCGCAGGGCGGCAAGGGCTTCCTTCACCTCTGTCTTGGTTGTGCCAGTGACCTCAACCAGACGGCGAATCGGCAGGGGCACGCCGGATGCAAATAACAGACTTTCGACGATCGCCTTGATGTGATCTGTTTTCATAGGTGTCCGAGCGCCTCGGGTAAGGGCTCCTCTGGGCTCACCGCCAGGGAGGCAACGATCGGGCCAAAGGGATTCTCTTGGCGCACCTGGATCATCCTATTGCGGGCCAGTTCGAGAACGGCCAGGAAGGTCACCAGAACCTGCAGGCGGGTTGAATTCTGGGGAAAAAGCTGCTCGAAGAACACCTCTCCTTTTTCCCGTAAGGTATCAAGCACCGCACGCAGTCGATCCCGCAAAGACACATGCTCAAGCATGATCTGATGCGCCTCTTGAGAGTCTGCGCGTGCCATTACATCCTGCAGAGCATCGAGCAGATCGCCCAGCGACAAGTCATACACGACATCGTCTTTACCATCCGGCTCGACGGGCATGGGGGGGCGAATAAACACGTCGCGGTTGAGCATCTCCCGACCTATCAGCGTCTCGGCTGCTTCTTTGAAGCGTTGGTATTCGAGCAGTTGTCGAGCCAACTCCGCGCGCGGGTCTTCACCCTCCTCTTCTTCGGGGGTTTCCTCAAGAGGCAGCAGGAGACACGATTTGAGGTAGAGCAGGCTCGCCGCCATCACCAGGTATTCTCCTGCGATGTCAAGATCGAGCTGTTTGAGAAGGTCGAGGTAGGCTAAATACTGATCGGTAATTTCAGCAACAGGGATATCGGGCAACTCCACCTCGTTCTTCTTGACGAGATGAAGCAATAAGTCGAGCGGTCCCTCAAAGACGTTGAGCTTAACGCGATAAAACATGGAAAGGGCTTTGTCGGCTGGACACTCTTCGCCGTTCGTCATTTCCCATGTGGCAAAAGGGAGGGCCGACACCGTCTCACCAACTCTGGTGGCCTGACCCTTCCGTCACCTTACACACCAACAACCTCCCGCACCTCCGCCATGGTTTGACGGGCGATCTCGTGAGCCTGACGCTCCCCTTCCCGGAGGACGTCGCGCACATCGTCGCGGTGGTTTTCCCAGTACGTTCGTTTTTCCCTGAATTGTGCCAAATCGTCAAGCACATGCTTGATCATAATCTTCTTGCATTCAAGACAGCCGATATCCGCGGTTTTACACCCGCTTGTGACAAATTCGATTTCTTCCGGCGTACAGTAGAGGCGGTGCAGGTGAAAAGCCGGGCAGTCGGCCGGGTCGCCAGGGTCACGTCGGCGCGCTCGGCGTGGGTCGGTCATCATCCGCGACAGTTTCGTATCGACCTCCTGCGGCGGGTCTGAGAGGACGACCGCGTTGCCATAGCTCTTGCTCATTTTGCGGCCGTCAACACCAAGAATCTTTGGAATCTCCGTAAGCAGAGCCTGGGGCTCGGGAAAGACCCTGGTCTCATAGACGGCATTAAAGCGCCGGGCAATCTCGCGGGTCAACTCGATATGCGGCACTTGATCGACCCCGACCGGAACCCGCTGCGCCTTATACATCAGGATGTCGGCGGCCTGGAGGACAGGATAGCCGAGCAACCCGTAGTGAATCGTGGTCACCGCAGCCTCATCATCAGAGTCAATAAAGCCCAGTTCACGCGCTTGCTCTTTGACGGTAGGGTTCCGAATCAGCCACGGCGTCGGCGTAATCATCGAAAACAAGAGGTGCAGCTCAGCATGCTCCTTCACATCAGACTGACGGAAAATCACAGACTGGTTGGGGTCGAGCCCAACGCTTAACCAGTCAACTACCATCTCTTCGGTATTGCTCCGAATGCTCTCGGCGTCCGTCTTCCCGGTGGTCAGGGCGTGCCAGTCGGCCACAAAGAAAAAACACCGGTACTCGCTCTGGAGCCGGACCCAGTTGGTCAGCGTACCGTGTAAATGTCCAAGATGAAGCTTACCGGTTGGACGAAATCCACTCACAATCGTTTGCCGCGTCGGTGTGGTGTCGGTCATGCAGAAAATCTCACAAGAGAGTGTTGAGGACAAAGAGTACCGGCGGTTGAAGTATGTCGCCAAGAATCCCGGTCATCAACAGGAATATCACGATCAACATGCCATAGGGCTCAAGCCTGGCGAGCACCAGAGCCGGCTGCCGAGGCAGCAGTCCGGTGGCGACCCGCCCGCCGTCGAGCGGCGGGAGCGGAAACAAATTAAAGACGGCGAGTACAACATTGATCAGGACGCTATTCAACAGGTTGCGGGCGACCAGTCCATCGGTGATGAGTTGGAGGGACAGCAGGAACTTCAGCGCAAAGGCGGACAGTCCGGCTAATATCAGGTTCATGATCGGACCAGCCGCGGCCACACGGACCATATCTCGTCGGGGGTTGCGCAGATTCGTAAAGTCTACGGGAACGGGCTTGGCGTAGCCAAACAGAAACGGCGCGCCAGTCATGATCAGCAGGAAGGGTAATAAGAGGGTTCCAAGCAGATCGATATGGGCAATTGGATTCAGGGTCAGACGACCCATTCGGGCAGCGGTCGGATCACCCAGCAGATAGGCGCTATAGCCATGCGCGAGCTCGTGCAAGATGACCGCCACAAGGACAGGCAGTACCCAAATGGACAGTTGCTGCACCACGCCTGAGACATCCATTATTTTCAGTCTATAGACTCCATTTTCCCGACACAAGGCGTGAGGAAACGAGAAAAGCGCAGAAGGCTACAACCCACGTGTCCCATTCAAAGCGTAGTCGAACAGGTCGAAGGTGCTAAGCCGGATGGTTGCCGCGCGGGTATGGTACGCCTCGGAGACAGGCTCGGAAAGGATGAATGGGACCACCTGCTCCGCGCGTCCGCCATGAGAGCGGAGTGGCGCATCGCCTAACTCGGACAAGTCATGATCTCGTTCGGCCGCCCCAATGGCCGTGTGTTGATCGCCAAGCACAAGGAGATCGGCCTCACGGTCGGGCGGCAGGAGAAACCGCTCGCACGCGGCGGGCCTATCATAAACCGCTTCAACCCCAGGAATGTCTGCGATGATAGCCTGCACAGCAGCCCGGTTCGTATCAAGACAGTAGACGCGGGCACAAGACCCCAACGCACCATGATGGACCACATAGGGATCAGTAATCGGACAGATTACGCGTGTCTTGCCCTGACCATAGCTCGCATTCAGAATATCCTGGAGAAACACGACTCGTGGTTTGGCATTCATGCCATGGTCGGCGGTGAGAGCGACCAGGGCTCCCGCTTCAGCCAGCCGACCAAACACCCGGTCAAGCGCGGCATAGAACGCGTTCGCTTCCGCACTCCCCGGTGCATGTTTATGCTGGACATAGTCGCTCAGCGAGAGATACATCAACCCCGGTCGGTACTGTTCGAGCAGGGTGAGGCCAGCTTCTAGGACAAAGAGTGACAGCTCGGCAGAGTAGACATCGGGCTGTGGACGGCCAATCCGCTGGCAAACGTTCTCAATACCGTGCACGGGAATGGTACAGTCTTCCGCCTTTTCGGCAGAGAAACATATACCGTCGGCGATTCCGTAGCCAAGCAAACGGCGCAGTTTCTCTTTGGCGGTAATGACGATGACTTTGACCCCGCTCTGGGAGAAGCGCGCCAGCAGGGTTTCTGAACGGAGTTGGTGGGGATCGGTCATCATGACTGTCTGTCCGGTTGTCGGATCGAGAAAATAATTCCCTGAAATCCCGTGCACAGCGGGCGGACTGCCCGTGACAATGGACAGATTGTTCGGATTCGTAAACGTTGGGACGACCGCGTCCGCCCAAGTGCCAAACCCTTTGGTGAGAAAACGCTGGATGTTAGGCAGAATGTTCTGGGCCAGGCCAGTCTTGATATAGGCTGGATCACACCCGTCTATACAGATCACGACCACAGGCCGATACGGGAAGGCGTAGGCACGTTGGTCCAGGTACACTGTTTGAATGTGTCGATCCTGCTCCTGTTCTGGCATACGCCTCTGTCAACTCCTCATGATTACGGTACTGCCTTTTGGAGTATTCCGTATAGCAGCCCGCTGTCAGAAAAGGGACTCCCTTTGGTGCTCGTTCACTCAATCCGGGTTCGCGAGGAGCATAGCTAACTGGTTGCAGGGGATTCTCGGAGTCTTTAAGATACACAGCCTGAATAAAGTTTCTGGGGGAACGGAGAGGCGCGGGTAAAAAACTATTGAGCCCACCTTTGGGACGGTGGGATGTTGGCAAAAGAGTAAGCGTGTCCAGCCTCTCATGTCTAGTGGAGGACACGTTTACTCTTTTCAGTAGTTTGTAAGGCAGGATATTATGCAAGACGGGCAACGTCGTGTCGTCATTACTGGGCTAGGGGCGGTCACTCCACTGGGCACTGGAGTGGAGAAAAACTGGCAAGCACTGCTTGAAGGCCGCTCTGGGGTAGGACCGTTAACCCGCTTTGATGTTTCAGACTTTCCCACGCGAATCGCTGGCGAGGTCACCGACTTCACACCCACCGATTTTATCGAGAAAAAAGAGGTCAAAAAGATGGACCTCTTCATCCAGTACAGTGTGGCCGCGGCCCAGATGGCAATGGATGAGGCTAAGGTCCCAATCACGCCGGACAATGAGGATCTGGTGGGGTGTATTATCGGGGTGGGAATTGGTGGGCTCACCAGTATTGAAGAGAATCATCTGCTCTTTCTCGATACCCGGCTCAAGCGCGTTTCTCCCTTCTTTATCCCCAAGCTGTTGAGCAACCTGGCACCCGGCCAAATCTCTATTCGCTATGGCGCCAAAGGTATTAATTATACGCCAACGAGTGCCTGCTCTTCTGGTGCGCACGCCATTGGTGAAGCGTACCGGGCCATTCGACTGGGCGACCAAGACGCCGTTATTGCCGGGGGAGCAGAGGCGGCGCTGACCCCGTTAGGGCTCGGCGGCTTTATTGCCATGCGGGCAGTCTCGACGCGGAACGACGCACCTGAGGGAGCCAGCCGTCCGTTTGACAAGAATCGTGACGGCTTTGTCATGGCCGAAGGCGCCGGTATCGTTGTGTTGGAGGAGCTCGAATTCGCAAAGAGTCATGGGGCAACCATCTACGCTGAAGTGATCGGCTACGGTGCCAATGGGGACGCGCATCATATCACCGCGCCCTCGCCCGAAGGTGAGGGCGCAGTCCGGTGCATGCGGATGGCCCTCCGGAGCAGCGGACTTGATCCAACCGAGATCGATTACGTCAATGCACACGGAACCTCAACACCGTATAACGACGCGACCGAAACCTTGGCCCTGAAGAGAGTCTTTGGAGAACACGCCACAAAGCTCGCGATCAGTTCAACCAAGTCCATGACCGGCCATTTACTTGGGGCTGCCGGTGGCGTCGAAGCCGTCTATTCCGCTTTGGCGCTCCATCATCAGATCATACCGCCAACCATTAACTATGAGGAACCTGATCCAGAGTGCGACTTAGACTATGTGCCCAATAAGTCCCGCTCGACACCTGTCCGGGCCGTCTTATCCAATTCCTTCGGCTTTGGAGGGACCAACGCCTGTCTCGTCTTTCGCAAATGGGATAACGATCAGAACGGGCAGAGCACGAATCAGTAGAACGGCGGCCGGTATAACGAGAACACTGGGACCGAAGCAATCAGAACCTGCCTTGAGCGAAACAGTATGAGACGTATTGATTGGCCTGATCTCGCTGGGCAAGAAGGATTAAAGAGGTAGCGCATGGGCGCACGTATTATCGGCACGGGTTCCGCCGTCCCTTCAACCTGTCTCACCAATGATGATCTGGCCGGGCGGGTTGACACCAATCATAAATGGATCGTCACCCGAACCGGGATACAGGAAAGACGTGTTATCCGAAAGGATGAGGCTTTGCTCGACCTCATTCACGCGGCAAGCGAAACAGCACTCAAGGCGGCTGGTCTGACTGCGCAGGACTTGGATGTGATTCTGATCGCCACGGTCTCTGGGGAGTATGCCTTTCCCTCCACTGCCTGCTTACTCCAAACGCGCCTTGGCGTGGATAATATCCCCGCCTTTGATGTTGCGGCAGCCTGTGCGGGGTTTGTGTACGGCATGTCGGTTGCCCATAGCTACCTCAAAAGCGGCGAGTATAATCGTATCCTGCTGGTTGGCGCAGATGCTCTGAGCTCCATGGTTAACTGGGGAGACCGGACGACCTGCGTGCTGTTCGGGGATGGTGCCGGGGCGGTCGTGTTAGAAAATCAGTCAAACGATCAAGGCCTGCTCAGCACTGTCGTCGAGTCCAGCGGAGCCCTGTGGCAGCTGCTCCACGTTCGGTCCGGTCTACGGCAAACGTTTGATCAGGCCGGGGAACAGGAGCCGGACTGGGGGATTCAGATGAAAGGCCCCGAATTGTTCAAGGTCGCCGTTCGCGCCCTGTCCGACGTGACAAAAAAGGCCCTCGAAAAAGCTGGCCTGGCTCCAGAAGATATCACGCTGATGGTCCCCCATCAGGCGAATCTGCGTATCATCCAAGCGGTGGCCGACCGCCTGGGGGCAAGCATGGACAAGGTGCACTGCAATGTGGATCGTTTCGGAAACACCTCTGCGGCTTCCATTCCGATAGCTCTGGATGAGGCTGTTCGAGCAGGCAAAGTCCACGCGGACGATATTGTCGTGCTCAACGGCTGTGGGGGCGGACTCACCTGGGGGGCGTCGGTTGCGCGCTGGTAGGATCGTGCCGACGCGGGTTGCTTCCCGTTTCGCGTTGCCTCTTCACGTCCAGTAAGCAGCCGACTTTTCAGGACTTTCCTGTTGCGAGAGAGGACGAACTCATATTATTGGGCATTGTACGTGCCTGGGTCTGTCATCGCTGGCGCCCCTCCCTGGTTGGGGTCGAGAAAGGCCAGAACCCGCTTTCCTGACGACTTGTCCATCCAGCGGCGCAGTCGTTGCTCAAGCACCAACCGCAGCTGATAGTCACGCTTGATGTTAGCCACGACTTCTTCAGCGCTTCTGCCCGTCAGCGGTGTCGATTTCCGTTTTCCTTTTCGGAGGCCTGCCGAGGAGCGGGACTTCACGAGCAAAGGGCGATACCGGCCGTTTTGCTTGTGATACGCTCGCCAGACAGATGCGGATCGGTCACGGACGAGACGCAACGTCTGTTTTTCGTTCTCCCAATACTGGTGTTTAGGGGTACTGCCGTAATATAGAATCTCTTGAGCAGAAACCGTTCGACCCATAGCATCCCCCACCGAGGTTCTCTCGCTGGTTCCAGCCCCTAGTATAAGGGGAAAGGCGTGTGGAAAGAAAGAGAAGGCGGATTTTCTCGGCACTGAAGGAAGGCTGCTAGCCGGTTTCGAGTCGGAGGTCCATGGCTTGTGTCGAGTAGGGTTCGGGCAGCGGGCAGCGTGGAGCCTTGGCCCAGAGTCCTTCAAGATTGTAAAATTTTCGTACTGTTTCGTAGAAAATATGGACAATAACATCCCCAAAATCCATGAGGATCCATTGTCCGTGTGAGACGCCTTCAAGGGCTAAGGGGCGATGGCCTTCCCGCCGGAGGGCCTCCTCAATCGCTTGGCTGATGGTCTGCACCTGAATGTCCGACCGCCCGGTACAAATCACAAAATAGGAGGCAACGGACGTCAACGCTTCGACGTCAAGGACAACGAGGTCGTAGGCCTTTTTGTCCAGCGCGGATTGCGCGCACCTCAGGGCTTTTTGCCAGCTGTCATCAGCCTTCAAGGGAAAGAGCCTCTTGTGTGCGATAGAGAGCGTGAGTGGCGATATAGTCCGCCACGGCGGGCGGGAGCTGATGGAGTGTGGAGCGGCCAACGCGCAGGTTGTCACGGATGCTGGAGGCCGAAATATGGAGACCGTTCAGTGTATAGAGCGTCAACGTATGCCCTGATTCGTGCTGGTATCTCTGCCGGACCGGATCATACCAAAAGGCGGGCCGCAGAGCAACGGGAAGGAGTCGGTCGAGCGGTGGAGTGGGAACCCCGGGACGCGAGGTGACAATCAGGTCGCATAAGTTGGGAATCTCCAGGTAATCCTTCCACGTTTCTATCTCACAGAACGCATCCATCCCGATCAGAAAGGCGAGAGAGGTCAATGTTTCCCTTGTCCGAAAGGCGCGGATCGTATCAATCGAAAACGAGGGGCCAGCGCGGTCGAGTTCGATACGAGAGGCAAAGAAGGCAGGGTTAGCGGCAACCGCCCGCTCCACCATATTGTAGCGATGGTGAGCCGGGGCGATATCCGTTGTGCGCTTATGCGGAGGAGAAGCAGAAGGAATGAAGTATATGCGGTCAAGCGTAAACGCTGCGCAGACTTCTTCCGCACTACGTAAATGACCCAAATGGATGGGATTAAACGTTCCGCCGAACAGCCCGACTTTCATACGCAAGAGTCTGAGAGAGTCAATCGGCCCTCCATCCCCCCGTCTCCCCCCTTAATAAGGGGGGCAGGGAGGGATGCGGTCGGCGCGTTGCCTCTTTTTCGTCTGTCATGTTCGTATCTGGCCATCTCCGTAGACCACATATTTATAGGTTGTCAGCTCACGCAGGCCCATGGGCCCCCTGGCGTGGAGTCGGTTCGTCGAGATGCCGACCTCGGCCCCGAATCCGAACTCAAAGCCATCGGTGAAGCGCGTCGAAGCATTTGCATAGACCGTCGCAGAGTCGACCTCACGCAGAAACCGCCGGACGCAGGAGTAATCTTCGCTCACGATACAATCGGCCAGTCCTGACCCATTGGTATGAATAAAATCCAGCGCCTCATCAAGCGAGCGCACCACTTTGACTGAAAGAATTTTATCAAGATACTCGGTTTGCCAGTCCGTCTCAGTCGCGACGCCCACCTGAGGGACGATCTGGCGCGTCTGGTCACAGCCCCGAACCTCGACACTCTCTTGTTCGAGTCGCGCGACAAAGTCTGGGAGGAAACGGGGGGCAACGGTCTCATGCACCAGCAGGTTCTCCATAGCGTTACACACCCACGGCCTTTGTGCCTTGGCATTCAGGCAAACTTGATGCGCCTTTTCAATATCAGCCGCAGCATCGACGTAGGTGTGACACACGCCGGAGAAATGCTGAATCACCGGGATGGCGGAGGCGCGCGTGACAGCGCGGATCAATTCCTCGCCACCGCGTGGGATAATGACATCAATATAGCGGTCTTGCTGAAGGAGAAAGGTGACGGCCTGTCGATCGGTCGAACGGACCAGTTGGACCGCCTCGTCCGGCAAGCCCGCTTCGACAAAGGCCTGGGTCAGCACATCAACGATGGCACTGTTGGTCGCAAACGCCTCCGACCCTCCTTTCAGCACAACCGCATTGCCAGCCTTGAGACACAGGCCGGCGGCATCGGCCGTGACGTTCGGTCGCGACTCGTAGATAATCCCGACAACACCGAGCGGGACGCGGACCTGACTGATCTCCAGGCCATTTGGTCGCTTCCAGGTGGCGACCGTTTCCTCGACCGGGTCGGGCAGATCGACCACAATTTCGAGCCCGGTGGCCATAGCCTGTATGCGCGTCTGGTTCAGCGTCAGCCGGTCGAGCAGCGCGGCAGATAAGCCGTTGTCTTTTCCCCGAGCAACATCTTGGGCATTGGCAGTCAGTAAGACTTCCGTCTGATCCCGGAGTTGCTGAGCGGCGGCGAGCAGCGCCTGATTCTTCGTGTGGGTTGACACGGTAGCCAGTATTCGGGCGGCTTTTTTTGCGGTTTGGGCTAATGCGACCACCATATTTTCAAGACTCATCGCCTCTTCCTTTGTGTCCTTTCACTAGTCTTGTAGCAAGGCCAAGTCGTCACGATGAATCACTTCATCGCCCACCTTATAGCCGAGGGTCTGTTCAATTTGACTCGTGTGCACGCCTTGAATCTGCCTCAGAGCCGTAGCGCTATAGTTCACTAAGCCACGAGCAAATTCATCTCCGCCGTCGTCGAGGCAGGTCACACAGTCCCCTTCCTCAAAACTTCCGTATACTCCACGCACCCCGGCAGGTAGCAGACTCCTCCCATCCCGCTGAATCGCCGCCGCCGCCCCAGCATCAAGACGGAGTGAGCCAGCCGGCTTCAACGTGTAGGCAATCCAGTGTTTCCGACTCGCAATCCTATCCGAAACTGGTAGAAACAGCGTGCCCGCTTCCCGCTGCGGGTCAAAAGCCGCATAGAGCTCTTCATTGCTCCTCCCATCGATAAGAAGGGAGGGAATACCTGACAGGGCCGCCTTTTGCGCGGCTTCTATTTTAGAAGTCATACCGCCGCGGCCTAACGGACCGGCTTGCCCGCACCGCTGCATCAATTGTTCGTCAAACCGCTCGACCAGAGCAATACGTTTTGCGTGCCGGTCCAGACGGGGGTCTGTTTCGTATAAACCCGCAACATCGCTCAATATGATCAGCAAATCCGCCTCGACGAGGACGGCGACTTGGGCGGAGAGATTATCGTTGTCGCCAAACTGGATTTCTTCAACCGCCACTGTGTCATTCTCGTTGACAATGGGCACAACCCCGGACTCGATCAGAGTCAAAAGAGTATGCTTGGCGTTCAGATAGCGGCGTCGGTTGGCCAGATCGTCATGGGTGAGAAGAATCTGCGCCACCCGGATGGCATGCCGCGAAAAGCATTCTTCATACAACGCCATGAGCGTAATCTGTCCAATGGCTGCGGCCGCTTGTTTCGCCGGTATCGTCCTCGGGCGCTGTTTCATATTGAGCGCACCCATTCCCGCGGCAACGGCTCCCGAAGTCACTAAGACCACCTCGACCTGCCGCAGGGAGGAAAGGGTCGTTGCGAGTTGGCGAACCCGTGGGGCATAGACACCATCGCCGTCGGACAGCACACTGCTCCCGACTTTCACCACAATACGCCTCGTCTTCTCAAGAATACGCGCTTTATGTGTGAGCTGGCTATTGCAATCACTCATGGTGGGGACCCCTCGGTCTCCCCTTCGTCGCCCATCCGGCATTGTCTCTGTTCGAGCAGATGAGCAATTTCTCTCACCAATTCCTGTTTCCCCTCCCCCGTTACAGCAGAGATGCGATGTAGTTTTTTCTCATGCCGAGCAAAAACTTCCTGCACCTCGGGAAATCGGTCGCGGGTGATCGGCAGGTCAGCTTTTGTGACGGCCACGATCTGCGGACGTCGAGCCAGGGCAGTATCAAAAGCGGCGAGTTCACTATTGATGACGCGGTAGTCGGCATACGGATCACGTGCCGGATCAGATATATCAAGAAGATGAACCAGAATAGAAGTCCGCGAGAGATGGCGGAGAAAGCGCACGCCCAGCCCATGTCCGGCATGCGCCCCCTCAATGAGCCCTGGCACGTCAGCCATGACAAATGAGCCCTCATCGCCATAGCGCACAACGCCGAGGTGCGGAACGAGGGTCGTAAAGGGAAAGTCGGCAACCCGCGGACGTGCGGCAGACACAGCAGAGATCAGCGTCGATTTCCCGACATTGGGAAACCCCACCAGGCCAACATCCGCCAGCAGTCGGAGTTCCAGCTGAATCTGCCGCGTCTCTCCGGGCAGCCCCGGTTGGGCGAATCGGGGGGCCCGATTGGTGGAGGAGGCAAAAGAGGCGTTCCCTCTTCCGCCTTTGCCGCCGTGGGCGACCACGACCTGTTGCCCGACAGTTCGCAGGTCGGCGAGTATTTCTCCACTCTCCATATCGCGTGCAATGGTTCCGGCCGGGACGGGAAGAATGAGGGTCTTTGCGTTTTTCCCGTGTTGATCCTTACCCCGTCCATGATCGCCCCGTGCCGCTTTGACGTGATGCCGATGGGCGAGCTCAAGCAGGGTGTTGCGTTGCGGGTCGACGCGCAGAATGACGTCTCCGCCATTGCCGCCATTGCCGCCGTTCGGCCCTCCCCAGGGCCGAAACTTCTCGCGCAGAAAGCTGACGCAGCCGCGCCCGCCATCACCGGCTTTGACCGTCATGGTCACTTCGTCAACGAAGTTCATAGACCATGTATATCAGGAATGGGGGATCGAAGCAGGCGAATAAAAAAAGCCCCGAAGAGGGGCTTTTCCTACGATCTTTCGTTCGCGCGTGCGGCCGTGCAGATTACTGCGGATAGACGCAGACCCGCTTGCGCGCTTTGCCCATACGTTCAAACTGAATCACTCCGTCCGTCTTGGCAAACAACGTATAATCTCGTCCCATACCAACATTGGTCCCTGGGTAGATACGCGTTCCGAGCTGACGAACAATAATATTCCCTGCCTTTGCAAATTGTCCGGCATAAAGCTTGACGCCGCGGCGCTGTCCTGGGCTGTCTCGGCCATTCCGACTGGAGCCTTGTCCTTTTTTATGTGCCACGTTTATCCTCCCAGGTTGATCGATTTGACCTGCACGGCCGTAAAGTGCTGCCGGTGGCCATGCTTGCGCCGATACCCCTTGCGCCGTTTCTTCTTAAAAACAATAATCTTTTTCTCTTTTCCATGCTCAACAACGCGAGCCGTCACGGAAGCGCCAGACACGAGCGGGGTGCCAATTTGAACCGCGCCCTCAGCCGAGGTAAGTAGCACATCAGGGAACGTAATATCACTCCCGACCTCTCCCGGTAGAGACTCCACTCGCAGGAACTCGCCCTGCGTCACTCGATATTGTTTTCCACCCGTGCGAATTACTGCGTATGACATCTCCCGTTACCTATGCGAGCGTGTTTTTTCTGTCAACTCCCAAGAGCGTGGCGAATGGCCTCGGGAATAGGCTGGGGCTGGTCATGCGAATTCACAAAAACTGCGGTGATCGACCCACCGACGCAGCGCTCTCCGGCTCGGTGGATCTCCCCGGCAAAGGTCATCGAGGTAGTCCCAATCCGCTCAACCCAGACTTTCACCTCAATTGGCTCATCAACAAAGAGGGGAGCATAAAACGTTGCCGAAACACTCACCCGCGGCAGCCCTGATATCTTGCGATGGTCGGACAGCGGGAACCCAGCCTGCCGCATCAATTCCCACTCGGCTATCTCAAAATACCGAAACGCTGCCGTGTAATGAATACGGCCTGACGCATCAGTATCGACCCACCGCACTCGAAGTTTTTCCGTATGGGACAGCATGGTTTTAGAGGAGTTCCTGAACGGGAAAGTCGCGTATCCCTGAAGGGTAAGAACAAAGCAGGAAAGCCCAAGACGGGCAATTACACCTGTGGCTCAGCAGCCTCGCGGGCCACGGTTTGAATCCGTGGGATGGCCGTGTAGATACGGCTCTCGGGTCCGTTCTGCACACTCAGCCGGGCGAGATACTCTTCCAGTTTCTTTCGTATTGCCGCGAGCTGTGGATCAGGTCGCGCTGTCGGCGGTCTTTTTTGCCGAGCAAAGATATTCTGTGTCGGCACTTTTTTCAATGGATTGATATACCTGCCGTTTTTATGCATCTCAAAGTGCAGGTGCGGGCCGGTTGCGGCCCCTGAAGACCCGACATAGCCGATAACCTGTCCCCTTTTTACAAAAGTTCCGGCTCTCACTCCTTTTTTGATGCGTTGCAGGTGGGCGTATGCCGAACTATAGGGTCCGGCATGGTTAATCTTGAGAAAACGGCCATAGTTGCCTCTCCAGCCGGCGTAGGTGACCTTGCCATCTGCCACCGCGCGTACCGGTGTTCCCGTTGGAGCGGCGAAATCCACGCCACGGTGGGGACGTTTCCGTTTGTAAATGGGATGCATCCGGGCATCGCTAAAAACCGACGAGATACGGGTGAATTGAACAGGGTAACGCAGAAACTGCCGCCCAACCCCAATCCCTTCTTCCGCGTCAAGGGGAAAGACGAGGTGTTTTTTCCCCTTGTTCACGATTTCTGCAGCAAGCACTCTACCATGCTTCACTGCTTGCCCGTTATGGTGCATTTCCTCAAAAATGATTTTGAACGGGTCACCCGGCTGAAGGTCGTATGAAAGGTTCAAATCCCAGCCCATGTCTGCCACCGCATCGATGATACCGGCCGGAACACCTATTTTTCTGGCTGCCCAACCCAAACTATGGGTAATGCGGCCACCAACGGCCCGCCAGACAAGGGTCGTGGGAGTGGTCTCGATTCGTGACTGGATATGCCCGCTCTCATCCTTCTCAAACACGAGTGAAGTGTCCTGACTAATACTACAGGAAACGGTTCGCAGCGTTGGCGTCCCATTGTGATCGGGCTCATAGGAGAACGTTATGGTACGTCCAACTTGCAACCTCCGCACCTCAACCCTTTGTTGCGCCGCACTGCTCCACGCGGCGGTCTGTTGAGGCGAGAGCCCTTCTTTTTTCAGAATCCCTCCAAACGTCTCGTGCGGTTTAATGGCATGCACGATGTGGTGCGGCATGCCTATCGGCGTTACTGGCTCAGGCAGCGGGGGAAGGGTAACGAGAACAGCCGGGACCGTAGCTTCTTTTTCTTCCAGAGTTGGGTGCACTCCGGTCGAAGCCATCTCCACCTGCCCCAGAACATCGTTTCTTTGCTGAATCTCGTTCAAACGTTGTTGGACCTGAGCGGTCACCTCGTTTTTGGCAAAAGAGGGGTCAACGGCCGGGTTTGCCACCCGAACAATAAGCCCAAGAAGACCGACTGCCAGGATAGGGGCGGTGAGCAGCGCCTGAACGTGTCCGTTCTGGCGTCCGAGGAAGATGCGGAGTATTTCTGTGCAATACTCCAGCCACCGGCTTTGCATGGTCACAAAAGTTGCCAGCAGAACGCAGAAAAGTCAAGGAGATATGGCCCGACATTGTTTCGTCGCCATACCGGTGGTAGGTTGGGCAACGGTGAAAAAAGTCCTGCCTCTTATTGCGTGTTTTATTATTGGCGTCAGCGGACTCACCGCCTGTTACGTCTATGCCCGGCTCAACACCCCAGGTCGGCCTTTAGCGGCCCCTGCTCGGATCTTTATCTCTCCGGGCAGTACCCTCCAACAAACAGCGCAGATGCTTGTTGCCGAGGGCATACTGGCAAGTGTCCAGCCATTTCGTTTCTGGGCGCAACTCACAGGTAAAGATCGCTCCATACAAAGTGGGGAGTATATCCTGGAAACCTCGCTGACCCCGCGACGGTTGCTTGAGACCTTGACCCAAGGACAGGTCATCCACCACATGGTGACAATCCCGGAAGGACTGACACTCAAACACATTGCCAAAAGACTGGAAGCCCGAGGGTTTGGCCCCCAAGAGCAATTCCTGTCTCTGAGCACCTCTCCTCAGTTCTTAGCCAAATGGGACCTCCAGGAGCACGGACTTGAAGGCTACCTGTACCCGGATACCTATTTTTTTTCAAAGCAGAGCTCTGCGGCGGATATTCTGGGACGTATGGTCACACGTCTGTCTGAAGTCTTCACCCCGGCCATGCAACAGCAGGCCCAGGAATTGGGGTTCTCCCAGCATGAGGTCCTGACCCTGGCCTCGCTCGTTGAGAAAGAAACCGGGGCGGCAGAGGAACGCCCGCTGATTGCCGGAGTCTTTCACAATCGGCTCCGTCAAAATATTCCACTCCAGTGTGATCCAACCGTCATCTATGGCATTCCGAACTTTGACGGGAATCTGACACGCCGCCATCTGCGTACACCCACGCCGTATAACACCTATCTGTTTACCGGTCTTCCGCCCGGCCCAATTGCCAACCCGGGGCTCGCGGCTATTCAGGCCGTCCTCGCCCCAGCCGAAACAAACTATCTCTATTTTGTTGCCAGGGGAGATGGCACACACGTATTCTCCACCCGGCTCGCGGATCATAATCGCGCGGTTCGCCGGTTTCAGAAACGTGGCTCGCGCAATGGATAGCCTGTCCCAACTCTTCACCGCGACGGCCCGGCGGGTGCTGTGGCAGCGGAGCACCAATACCCTCGGTTTTTTTCTGCCCCTGGGGATTGCGGTCTTTTTCCTGGGATACCGTCTGATCCTGGCATGTGCGCTACCCATCGGGTTTGCTTTTCTTCCACCCCTCGTCGTCTTCGGTTTTCTACTGAAATCCCTCAGGCAGGGAAAAAAGAGTTGCCAGGACGAGAGTATTGCCCGCCTGCTGGACGAGAAGACGACTGGCCAGGAGCGTTTCCTCACCCTGGCGACCCTGCCCTCTTCCTCAGACTTCGTGGCCCAGGTTCGGAGCCAAGCCGCCCGGAAGGCCGCCTTCTTCGTTCCCGAGCGCGATCTGCCCTTCCATCTCGACAGGCGGGTTCCGTTTGCGTGTGTCGGCGCAGTCTTGAGTGGCCTACTCTTCTTGTTTTTGCCATCCGGCAGCGCTGCCCTGGCTCCAAGTGGCCCCTCACCTGTTGCGTCGACGACTGAGACCC
>WTHD01000032.1 GCA_011523265.1 Candidatus Binatota bacterium | reverse complement strand
GGACTCCAGGTCTGAGCAGCGCAACTGCTTGGAGGCTTGGACCCTGCTGACCGCGCTGGCTCCGGTGACAACTCGCCTGCGGCTGGGAACGCTGGTCACCTGTAATTCGTATCGTCCGCCCAGCATCCTGGCAAAGATTGCATCCAGCTTCGATCATCTCAGCAACGGCCGACTAGAGTTTGGCATCGGGGCCGGCTGGAAAGAGCTTGAGTATCGGGCCTACGGAATTCCCTTTCCCTCGATTGGTACGCGTCTGTCTCAGCTCGAAGAGGCGGTCCAGGTGGTGCGCTTGTTATGGACTCAGGAACGGGCGTCTTTTTCCGGTACGCACTACCAGTTGCAGGAGGCACTGTGCGCTCCCAAGCCCGTGCAGCAACCGCCCCGAATCTGGATTGCCGGCGGTGGAGAGAAGGTCATGCTGCGCATCGTGGCCCAGTACGCCGACGGCTGGAACATTCTGCTGAGGTCTTCGGTAGAAACCGTGAAAAGAAAGACCGATATCCTGCGCCGGCACTGTGACACGCTGAAGCGGGATTTCTCAACGATTGAGAAGTCGTTGTTTCTGGCGGTGGTGCTGGCTGAAGATGAAAAAGAACTCAAACGGCGAGAGGCCGAGTCAGCCCAGGCGTTAGGCGGTCGGGGCTTGTGGGCGTCCCGAGAGTTGGGGACAGCCGGGACGCCGGAGCGCCTGGCGGAAACCCTGCGGGCGTTGCAGGCGTTGGGCTTCCACCATTTCCAGATGGTGTTTCCGTACAAGCAGGAACAGGAGATGCTTCAGCGCTTTGCCGAGCTGGTTGTTCCCCAGTTGAGTTAAGATGACCCCCCTGTCCGGGTACTGCACGAAGTGCCTCCTGGTCTTGGCCGGGCTCCTCATGCTGCCGACCCTGATTGGTTGTGCCCCCCGTTCTCAACCCGCGGCGCGCGCAGTTGCCAGGGCTTCTGCCGTAGCCGTGTTTGCAAGTATGGAAGCGAACCGGGCCGCGGCACAGGCTGAGTCGCTGGCCGAGTTGTACGAGATTACTGATACGGACTTATCGTGCGAACAGGCCCAGCAACTCGCCTACCGGACAGTCGAGCGAATGGGGTATCGCGTAACGAGTGCAACCAGGGCCGCGACAGGAAAAACCGGGGCGATACAGGCGCAACAAAGACGGTCGGGTCAGACGGCGCTGGTTCAGGTGACGATTCAGTGTCAGCCCCAGGGCGTGGTTGTTGACGCCGCCTCGCGCAGCACACTGGACGTTGCCTCGCCTACGCCGCACCCGCTCGTGACGGATTATCACGAGCGAGAGGCTCCGCGTCTCACCAAGAACCGCCCGCCACCGACCACCTACTTCCGGCGGGCGTTTTATTCCCTGTTTCACGGGCTGGCCGACCAAGTCAAACGCTACGGACCCGAAGGCCAGGTGTATGTGCATATCCGGCCCCTGCCGCCGATGGAGGCAGAGTTGCTCTTTGGCGTCCACACCCCGGACATCTTTATTGTTGCCGTAGAAGTCGCCAATCGGACCCAACAGACCTATGTGTTCGATACGGAGCAGGTCCACCTCCTCTCGGCCGGAGGGGGCATAGTTCGGGCCTTAGCAGAAAAAGATGCTGCCAGTCTCCCGCCACCCATGGTCAGTCAGGCGCTTGCGGCCCATGTCGCCACGCACGGCTATTTGTATTACCCGGCGGGGGAGTATCTGAGCGTGCAGGGCACTCTGACGGAGGTGCAGAGTCAGGAGCGGCAGGGCTTTCAGATTGAGTTCTGATTGGCCTGGCCCCGCTTCTTTGCTACGTTCCTTTGACAACGCCAGTAGAGGGAGGGCTCTCCTATGTATTCCATGCGAAAAATTTCCGGCATCGAAAAATTCATTCACCCCGCGGTTATCCACCAGACCTTGGTGAAGGAGGATTCCCGCAACGTTGAAATCTGGATGCAGACCTCGCAGCCGGGCAAGCCGACCCCGACGCATTATCATTCGGGCGAAGAGATTCTCATTGTCCTCAAGGGAACCGGCTGGTGCCAGGTGGATGGGAAGCAGATCGATTTCGGACCTAACAGCGTCCTGACTGTTCCCGCCTACACCCCGCACAAAATCTGCACAACCGGTGAGGAAGAGATGCAGGCGATTGCGGTCCTCGAAACTCCGGTCGAAATTTTCAATCGCGCCGGCGAGCCGATTCAGTTGCCCTGGCCCTACGGAGAAACGCCGGGCACGCTAGAGCCGACACTGTCCGAAGCGAGTTAGAGAGAAGATCAAGCGAGGGAAGAGAGTATGAAAAAGTTTCTGGCTCGGACGCTCATGCTGATTGGCGCGTGGGTCGTCGTTATGGCCATTGTCGGTGCTATCGCCACTCTGATGAGTCAAGAGAGTCTGCCGGAGCGCATCGTGCTTGAGATCGACTTCGAGCGCGAGTTTGCCGAGTATATTCTAACCGACCCGCTGGCGAGCGTCCTCATGGAACAGACCGTGTCGGTCCGGGATATTGTTGACGCGCTGCACCAGGCAGCCACGGATGAACGTGTCCTGGCCCTGGTCGCGCGCGCGGGCACTCCGCGTATGGGTCTGGCGGAAATCCAAGAGGTGCGGGACGCGGTTATGGCCTTTCGGGAGAGTGGCAAGCCGACCGTTGCCTATGCCGAGACCTTTGGCGAGTTCGGGCCTGGAAACGGAGCGTATTATCTGGCGGCCGCTTTTGACCGCATTTATCTCCAACCGTCCGGGGACATTGGCCTCACCGGCCTGATGGCGGAATCGGCCTTCGTCAGTGGGACGCTGGAAAAGCTGGGCCTCTCGCCCCGTATGGACCACCGCTACGAGTATAAAAACGCGCTGAATATGTTCACCGAAAAAAAATATACCCAGCCTCATCGTGAGGCGATTCTCCAGATTATTGAATCCCAGTTCGGCCAGATCGTGCAGGGCATTGCCACGGGCCGAGGCTTGGAAGTTGACGCGGTCCGAACCCTGGTTGACCGTGGGCCGTTTCTCGGAAAGCAAGCGCTGGCAGAAAACCTGGTTGACGAGTTGGCGTATCGGGATGAAGTCCAGGCCATCATCGACGCTGACCTTGGCGAGGAGGCGGAACACGTCAGTTTGTTTAGCTATCTCCGCCAGATGGGTCGGCCACACAGTGAAGGGGAGGCGGTCGCGCTCATTTACGGAGTCGGGGGGGTGCATCGCGGCAAGAGCGAATACAGTGCCGCACTGAGCGGACCGACGATGGGGTCGGACTCTGTGTCGGCGGCGTTTCGGTCTGCCGTGCAGGACGACACGGTGAAGGCCATTCTGTTTCGGGTTGATAGTCCGGGTGGCTCCTATGTGGCCTCCGATACGATTTGGCGAGAGACCGTCCGGGCCAAGGAAGCGGGTAAACCGGTCATTGTCTCTATGGGCAACGTGGCCGGCTCGGGCGGCTATTTCGTGGCCGCGGCCGCGGATAAAATTGTGGCCCAGCCCGGTACGATCACCGGCTCCATCGGTGTGGTTGGTGGGAAGATGCTCACCGCCGAACTCATGGAGAAAATCGGCATCTCATCGGACGAGGTGCATACCAGTACCAATGCCACCATGTGGTCAAGCTCGCTCGATTATACACCTCAGCAGTGGCACCGGATCACGACCTGGCTCGATCATGTGTACGCAGACTTTACGCAGAAAGTTGCCCAGGGAAGGGGTCTCACCCAGGAGCAGGTGCACGCCGTGGCAAAGGGCCGGATTTGGACGGGTGAAGATGCCAAAGATATTGGCCTGATCGACGAACTCGGTGGCTTCCCGGCAGCGCTGCGTCTCGCCAAACAAGCGGCGGGGATTGCGGAAGATGCACCGGTGCAGGTCAAACTCTTTCCCGAACAGCAAACACTCGTTGACACGCTCCTGTCCCGCCTCCAGGGTCGAGAGGACGCCGCGGCCGAGGCCAATCCGACAGCCGCGGCTCTGCGCCAGGTCATACGAGCCGTCCGCCCGGTTATCCAGATGGGACAGCGCCTGGGTCTGTGGTCCGAGCCGGGTGTACTGACGATGCGACAGTGGGAGACGGCGTGGTGAGCACTTGTGTTCCCTCTCCCCCAAGGGGCTGAGGACCCTGATTGAACGGACCGCTCCCCGGCCCTGAGTTGAATCCCCCTCAGTCCCTCTTAATCCCCCTCAGTCCCCCTTAATAAGGGGGCAGCCCGCAGGGCAGGGGGATTGGTCCTTCTCCCTCGTGCTACACTTCTGGTGATGGTTGCGCGGGTGATTGCAGATGGGATAAGACAGCCCCGTGTGCATCACATGCCGAGGAGGTCCATCATGGGCTGTTTCGTCGTGATTTTATTTCCGGGAAGCTCTGTTTCGCCTGAAAAAATTGGAACACACTTCCCCAACAATCATACGCTTATTCCAAACCAGGCATGGGTGGTTGCGGGAGAGCAGCCGACCTGCGCTGACGTATGTCGTACCCTCGGGATTGCCGACGAAAAGGCAACAGACCCAAGTGGCATAGTCATACGGGCAAATGAATATTATGGATTCGCGGATGCCTCGCTCTGGGACCACATGCGAGTGTGGGAGGGGTAGTCTATGGCAGATGTTGCACCTTTGCGTCCTCCACAAAGAACAGGAGCAAGCGGGAATGGCGGCAATGGGACCCATACGGTCGAACGCCGCCTTGCTGCCCTTGAGACTCACGTCCAATATCTGGCAACACGGGAAGATATTGAAAAGCTCAAAAACTCCCTTCTCGAAAAAGATGGGTCACGAGACCGGTGGCTGATAGGCGTCTTGATTGCCGCGATCCTCTCCATATCACTTGCTGTGATCCGTACATTCTTCTCATAGGATATGTTTTCGAGATTCCCCTTGGGGAGCCCCCAACTGCCCGATCCTGTCACAGCAGTCCCCCGGAATCCCCCTCAGTCCCTCTTAATAACGTGTGATGCACATGAACTTGTTGGGCGGTTTTGCCCTCACCCCAACCCCTCTCCCAGCGGGAGAGGGGCTTTTTCTACCCTCGCCCTCTGGGAGAGGGTGGCCCGGAGGGCCGGGTGAGGGCACGGACGGACGGCTCCCCGGCCCTGAGCTGGATCCCCCTCAGTCCCCCTTAATAAGGGGGAAGCCCGAAGGGCAGGGGGATTTGTCCTCTACGGAGAACCACCGGCCTTCAAGCATTGCCGGGCAGCCCGCAGGGCAGGGGGATTGTCCCGCCCCCGCCTTTCCCTTGCCATTCTCCCTTCATATTTGCTATCCTGAAGGAGAATGCCTGCACAACGCAAAGCCCCATGTGGTCCAGCAGCGTTAAGGAG
>WTHD01000383.1 GCA_011523265.1 Candidatus Binatota bacterium | reverse complement strand
AATGCTGGGCGCGCGAAAGCTGCTGGCCACGCGCACATAGGGCTGAACGCCGGGTCGCGGCTGATAACGCAGGCTCAGGTCCCAGCTCGGCACCAGGTCGTGGGGAGCCTTACGGATGGGACCGAGCGGACCGGCACCAATGGGCGACTGGAGACGCTCGCTCGCGTACTCCTTGTCGTCCTCGGAGACGCGCACACCCGCGGCCAGTTCGATGTTCTCGGTCAGGGTGAAGGTAGCGGCGGCAAACACGGCCCAGGCTTCGGTGCGTTGATCCTGGCGGATGCGGCCGTTCAGCACACTCCCGGCCAGGGTGTCATAGCTGAAACCCTCGATGTCGAGTTCCTCGTGGAAGTAAAAAAGGCCCACCCGCCAGTCCAGGCGCTGCCAGGCCGTGTGTTCCAGGCGGAATTCCTGGCTCAACTGGCGCAGAGCCGAAAGGCCGTCGGCCGTCTCGGTTGGAAACGGAATCAGCCCCGGCCCGCTGGGCGGACTCCAGACCGCACCAAAGCCACCGTCCACGTCGCCGCGCGACCTACCGTCCAGCCAGTCCCCACCGGTCAGCGAGATCAGGCGGAACTCACCCAGGGTATAGTGCAGCTCGGTGGCAAAGCCGTGACTCGCCAGATACTGCGGATTGCCAGCGTCCTGGGCAGTTTTGTCGCGCCGTAGCCCTGAGTGTAGACCGGTGCGGCCCGACCTGAATATATTTGCCCGAAAGACCCGGGCATTGCTGTCAAAGTCCCGGACATGCACCTTGAACCGCCCGGAAAAATTCTCTACGGGTGTCCACACAAACTGGACGCGGCCGGCAATATCATCGTAGCCACCCAGGGCCTTGTTCTTACGGGTATAGGTCTTACCGGTATAGGTATTGTCTATCCAGTCGCTCCGGCGCTGGACCAGCAGAGAGGCGCGCGCCGCCAGGACGGATGGGATCAGCGGTCCGGACAGCGCCCCCTCGAAATTGACACTGTCGAACCGTCCGTAGGACAACCGACCGTAGCCCTCCCACTCCCAGGTCGGACGGGCCGATTCGACCTTCACGATGCCGGCCGGCGTATTCCGCCCAAACAGCGTGCCCTGCGGGCCGCGCAGCCCCTCGACCCGCTCAACATCAAAGATGGGATGTCCCTTGAGCCACGGGTTTTCCAGCACAATCCCGTCGTGCATGATCGACACCGGCTGGGAGGCATTCATGTCGAAGTCCGTATTGCCCAGGCCACGGATAAAGAAATACGGATAGACACGTCCGAAACCCGACATGACCTGGAGGCTGGGCGTTCGATTGGTCAGAAAACGCACATCCATACCCGAGGCGCGCAGCCGGTCGAGCCCCTCGCCCTGGAGCACGGACAGCGACAACGGCACGTCAAAGGCGCGTTGCTCCTGCTTGCGGGCGGTGACCGTAATATCTTCGAGCGCGTGCTGCGGCTGAGCGAGCACGACAGACGGCAGCAACCCGGCCCACAACGCCACGATCCACCCGCCGAGCCGGCGCGCGCGGTCTGTCACCGCCAGTCTGGTCAGCAGTGACGCGAGGGGTCGGGTAGGGTCGCGCAGTGGCAGCGTATTCTCTCTCATGGTGTTGCGGCGCCGGGCCGGTTCGCACCCGTCGTCAGAAACGCACGACCCCTTCAACACCCCAGTAGGATGGTTGGTTGATGTAGGCGGTCAGGTTGTTGAAGTCGATGCCACCGGCGGGAGAAGTGTCGTTCAGAATATTACGGCCAAAGGCCGCGACTTCCAGGACACCGGAAGGCGACACCCAGGCCACGCGTGCCCCGCCCTCAAGCCGGTGATCGTCGCGGAATTCTCGCGAATCGTACAGAAAAAAGTTAATCCGGCTGCGGTAGGCCCAATCGGTGGACGCTATCAGGGTCGAGCCACCGGCAAGCACGCGGGTATAGTCCAGACTGAAATTTACAATCCAGCGTGGTGCCTGGTACAGCCGGTTGCCGTCAATCGACACGGTACCCGGAACCGAGCCGGGCGGGTCCAGGACGGTGCAGTCCGCGCCACACGGGGGGATGAACAGACCGGGGTCGTCAAGCCGCGTATAATTGTAACTGGCGCCGGCGGTAAAGCGCAGGCCACGGGCCAGGACCAGCGCCAGCTCAGCCTCAACCCCCCGTCCGATGGTGCGGTCGGCATTCACCAGGCGGGCGACATTGGCATCGCCGCCCACCGCGGTGAGTTGTTGATCGTGCATCCAGAAATGATAGGCCGCCAGATCAAAGTGGAGCCGCTGCTGCCACAGGCGCGTCTTCAGGCCGACCTCGACCGAGATGATGTCCTCGGTGTCGGCCACAGTTACTTCGTCGCTGAACAGCAACCGGCCCTGAATGCTGGGCGCGCGAAAGCTGCTGGCCACGCGGACGTAGGGCTGGACGCCGGGCCGCAGCTGGTAGCGCAGGCTCAGGTCCCAACTCGGCACCAGGTCGCGGGGGGCCTTGTGGAGCGGGCCCAGCGGGCCGGCCCCGATGGGCGACTGTAGCCGTTCGATACGGTATTCCTTGTCATCTTCAGAGACGCGCACGCCGGCGGCGACTTCGAGATTGTCGGTGATGCTCAGCGTTGCCCCGGCAAACACGGCCCACGCCTCGGTGCGTTGCTCATGGCGGATACGGCCATTCACGATATTCCCAGCCAGGGTGTCGTAGTTGAGGCCGAACATGTCGAGTTCCTCGTGGAAGTAAAAAAAGCCCACCCGCCAGTCCAGGCGCTGCCAGGCCGTGTGTTCCAGACGAACCTCCTGGCTTAACTGACGCAGAGCCGATATCCCGTCCTTGGTCTCGGCCGGAAACGGAATCAGGCCCGGCCCGCTGGGCGGACTCCAGACCGCACCATAGCCACCGTCGATATCACCCCTTGCAGAGCTGTCGAGCCATTCCCCACCAGTCAGCGAGATCAACCGGACAGGCCCAAGCGTGTAGTGCAACTCGGAAGCGAAGCCGTGGCCGCTCACCCCGGCGTCACTGTCGGCGTCATGGGCGATTTTGTCGCGTCGGAAGCCCGAAACCAAGTCGGCCTGGCCCGGCTTAAGCACATTCGCCCGGAAGAGGCGGGGCGTGCCGCCGAAGTCGCGAATATGGACCTTGAGCCGCCCGGACAGATTCTCGGTCGGCGTCAATAAAAACTGAAGCCGTCCGGCCACATCGCGATAGCCGCCCAGGGCGTTATCCTCGTCAGTGTAGGTGTTGTCTACCCAGTCGCTCCGACGCTGGACCAGCACCGAGGCCCGCGCCGCCAGGACGGACGGGATCAGCGGACCGGACAGGGCCGCCTCAAAATTCACGCTGTTGAATCGTCCATAGGACAACCGGCCATAGCCCTCCCAGTCCCAGGTCGGACGGGCCGACTCGATCTTGATGACACCGGCGGTGGTGTTACGCCCAAAGAGCGTCCCCTGCGGTCCGCGCAACACCTCGATCCGCTCGATATCAAAAACCGGGGTACTCTTGAGTTGGGAGTTTTCCAACACAATCCCGTCGTACATCACCGAGACCGGCTGAGACGCATTCATATCGAAGTCGGTATTGCCCAAGCCGCGTATGTAGAATCGGGGAAAGAAGCGCCCAAAGGACGACTCGGCTTGCAGGCTGGGCACGCGGTTGTTCAGAAAACGCACGTCCATACCCGACGAGCGCAGTCGGCCGAGCCCCTCGCCCTGAAGCACGGACAGTGACAGGGGCACGTCGAAGGCGCGTTGCTCCTGCTTGCGAGCGGTGACGGTAATATCTTCGAGCATGTGCTGCGGCTGGGCAAGCACGCCAGACGGCAGCAGCGTAGCGGCGCACAGCAACACAACCCAAGGCAACACCCCCCCACGCCGCCTTCGATGGAATTTCATACCAGGGTTATTCATTTTTCCTCAGAAGAATGGAAGGCCCGCCCGCCTCCTTAGCTTGCCCTTGAAGAAACAGGGCATCGAACCGGGCGAGGCTTCCTGGACAGCGCCCTTCGAGCCGTTTATCATTTCAGTTTCCTACGGAGTATTTTGTATCAACAGGAGGGAAGGTCCATGAAAGCTGCGGTGTTATATGAGCCGAACAAACCACTCGTGATTGAGGATTTACACATCGACCCGCCCAAAGCCGGAGAGGTCAAGGTCAAGGTGGCGGCCAACGGCGCCTGCCATAGCGATTTACACGTCATGACCGGCGATATGCGGATGCCGCTGCCCATGGTTCTGGGGCATGAGGGCGCCGGGGTGGTGGCCGAGGTTGGCGCCGGCGTGACCTCGGTCAAAGAGGGCGACCATGTCGTGCTGTCTTTCAATCCCGTCTGTGGCACCTGCCACTATTGCACCCAGGGACAACCGCATCTGTGTGAAACCCGGCCCAGAGCACTCGGCACGCTCCTGGACGGGACAACGCGCCTGCGCAAGAACAACGAGGAGGTTTTCCACTTTGCGTACACGGCCTCGTTCGCCGAAGAGGCCGTTGTCCACGAGAGTTGCGCCATCAAAATCCGGGAAGATATTCCGCTCGACCGGGCGTGTTTTGTGGGCTGCGGAACCATGACCGGGGTTGGTGCGGCAGTCAACACAGCCAATGTCCAGCCCGGCTCCTCCACGGTGGTCGTCGGCTGTGGCGGCGTGGGCCTCAACGTCATTCAGGGCTGTGCCCTGGCCGGGGCGCGGCAGGTTATTGCGGTCGATCTGCTCGACTCGAAGCTGGAGTTTGCCAAGACTTTTGGTGCAACCCATACCATCAACCCCGGCCAGGACGACGCCTTCAAGGCGGTTATGGAACTGACCGGCGGCCGCGGGGCCGACTATGCCTTCGAGGTCATCAGCACGCCCAAGACGATCGAGTTGGCGTTCAAGATGACGGGCCGCGGGGGGGTGTGTACGGTGGTCGGCGTGTCGCCCGACGGTTCGCGCATTTCGATCAACCCGAACATCTTCTGTTTGATGGAAAAGCGGATTCAGGGCTCGTACTACGGTTCGACCCGTCCCCGTGTCGACATGCCCCGCCTGCTCGATATGTATATGGATAAAAAGATCAAGATCGACGAGTTGGTCTCCAAGACCTTCTCGCTCGAACAGGTCAACGAAGCCTACGATCTGCTGAAAACGGGCAGTGGCGTGGCCCGGAGCGTCATCAAGTTCTTTTAGGCCAGATTATTCAATGCACCGCAGGCAGTACAGTATAGGAATCTCCCAACCCCCCTTATCAACAGGTTGTGCGTATTCTATCTCTGGCGACCTGGGGGCGACCCACCCCGGCCCTACGGGCCACCCCTCCAAGGACGTGTGATGCGTATTACAGCGTCAGCCGAGGAAGAGGGTGGTA